>CAVCTP010000125.1:0-3919 GCA_963605145.1 Tannerellaceae bacterium | reverse complement strand
CATCATTTCTTTGTGGAAAATCCTGAAGAATTTTATGAGTTCTATAAAGATAAGATGATTTATCAAAATGCCTTACCTAATAAGGGACATATCTTTATTAGTAAGTTACAAGACAGCAAGGATGTTAAGGTTGTAACCCAAAATATTGATGGATTACACCAAAAAGCTGGATCAAAGATTGTTTATGAATTACATGGTTCGATACTTAGAAATTATTGTACAAATTGTGAAAAGTTCTTTGATTTAGATTATATTGTTAACCATAAAGGTGTACCATATTGTGACTCATGTGGAGCAATCATTAAACCTGATGTTGTTTTATATGAAGAAGCATTAAATGAAGAAACTATAAATGGCGCGATAAATGCAATATATAATGCGGATTTACTTATTGTATGTGGCACTTCACTTAATGTTTATCCTGCTGCTAGTTTTATTAGATATTTTAAAGGTAATACTCTAGCAATCATAAATAAAGATGCCACAACTTATGATTCAAATTGTGACATCGTAATTCATGATGATATTGTTTCAACCTTTGAACAGTTAGAAATCTAAAATTCTTGGGTTGCCTTAACAGCCTTTAACCAACGCTTATATAATCTATCTACTTCTTCTTCACTCATATTTGCTTGATATTCTTCGCAAGCTGTATTTTCAAAGTCTTTCATTGAATAGTAACCTACCTCTAGACCCGCAAGTCTAGCAGCACCTAAAGCGGTTGATTCAGGATTTGTTGGTTTTAAAACTGGTATACCTAAGATATCTGCTTGGAATTGTAATAAATATTTATTAGCGGTAGCACCACCATCTACTTTTAAAGCCTTTACTTTTGACTTTGTATCTTCTTGCATTACTTCTAATAAATCTTTAGATTGATAAGCTTGCGACTCTAAAGCAGCTCTAACTATATGACATTTATTAACACCTCTAGTTAAACCAAAGATAGCACCTTGACACTCATCATTCCAATAAGGAGCACCTAAACCTACAAAAGCAGGAACAATTATTACACCAGCCGAGTCTTCAACTTCTTTGGCCATAGCTTCAGTATCAGATGCAGATTTAAATAGTTGTAAGCCATCTCTTAACCATTGTGTTAAAGAACCTGATACAAAGATTGAACCCTCTAAAGCATATTTAACTTCATTCTTAATCTTCCAAGCAACTGTTGTAAGTAAACCATTTTGGGAAATAATTTCCTTATCACCAGTATTAATAAGCATAAAACCACCTGTACCATAGGTGTTTTTAATATCACCCTTATCAAAACATGATTCACCAAATAAAGCCGCTTGTTGGTCACCTACAAGGCAAGTTATAGGACAAGTATTATTAAAGAAATGTCTAGAATCAATATAACCAAATTCACATGATGTATCTTTAATTTCTGGTAAATAAGATCTAGGAATATCAAATATCTTTAATAATTCATCATCCCAATCAAGAGTATGAATATTAAATAATAAAGTTCTAGAAGCATTTGTTACATCTGTAGCATGAACTTGACCATTAGTCATACGCCACAATAACCAAGTATCAACCGTACCAAATAATAAATTAGGATTTTCCTTTACACCCTTAACATTATCTCTAATCCATTTAATCTTAGATGCACTAAAATATGGATCTAATAATAAACCAGTCTTTTCTTTTATTAAAGGTTCTAAACCATCTTCCTTTAATTTATTGACAATATCAGAAGTTTGACGTGATTGCCATACAATTGCATGATATACTGGCAAACCAGTTGTCTTATCCCAAATTATTGTTGTTTCTCTTTGGTTAGTAATACCAATAGAAACAATTTCACTTGGTTTAACTTCTCCATCAGAAAATACTTGTGCTAAACAAGATAATACTGATAACCATATCTCATTGGCATCTTGTTCAACCCAACCTGCTTGAGGAAAGAAGTTTTCAATTTCCTTTTGTGCTACTTTAATTGCTTTTTGATTCTCATCAAAAATAATACATCTTGAAGAGCTAGTGCCCTGATCAATTGTAAGTACATATTTACCCATTTTAAGTTACCTCGTCTATGATTTAATTATATAATAACAATTGTGAGGTGAGACTTATGAAAGAAACATTAGTTATCTTAGCTGCTGGTATGGGTTCTAGATATGGTGGTTTAAAACAAATAGATGGCGTAGGAAACCACAATGAACCAATTATTGAATTTACTATTTATGATGCCATTAAGACAGGATTTAAAAAGATTGTATTAATTATTCGTAAAGAACATGAACAAGCATTTGAAGAATCTTTAGTTTCAAAGATTAGACCATATGTTGAAGTAGAATATGCTTATCAAGATATCAATGATATTCCTGAAAATATCACTATACCAGAAGGTAGAGTTAAACCTTGGGGTACAACTCATGCCCTACTTGCATGCCGCAATATCTTAAAAGATGATCCATTTGTTGTATGTAATGCTGATGACTTCTATGGTAGAAATGCCTTTGAACAAGTTATGGACTTCTTCCATTCAAACACAGTAGATAACGAATACTGCATGGTTGGCTATAAAGTAGAAAATACCCTATCTGATAATGGTACAGTTACTAGAGGTCTATGTCATAAAGATGAAAATGGTTATCTAAGTTCAATTAAAGAAATCATGAATATTAAATGGAACGATAATCATGATGGTGTTGAATATGAAGAAGATGGAACTTATAAACCAATGGAACTATCAACTCCAGTATCAATGAACTTCTGGGGCTTCAAACCATCAATAATAAATAAATTAAATAATATCTTTGTTAATGAAATTGGTGAAGGTATTAAAAATAACCCATTAAAATATGAAGCACTACTTCCAAACCATGTTGGTGTATTAGTAAATGATAAACAAATCAAAGTCAAAGTCTTAACATCAAATGATAGTTGGTTTGGAGTAACATATATTCAAGATAAACCAGTAGTTATGAAAAAGATACAAGCATTAAAAGATAATGGTACTTATCCTGATATCTTATTTAAATAATTTTAAATTTAAACACAAAACAAAAAAACGCTGTTATGAAGTTACTAACTCTAACAGCTTTTTTATTGAATAGCAAAATATTCCGTTATTTCTTTTTGTTTGTTGCGCCTACGAGCATAGCGCATCATTCTTACTTTGTCTATAAGATATTTGCTTTGCATTTGTTTAAAAATATCTGGAAATTCAGCCTTACTGAATGATGACGTTATAAGTTTATCTGCCAAAATATCAACGAACATTTTTTCAAGCATAATTGAGTGTGGATTATCTTTTCTTAATGGTGCTTCAGACACTAAATCTATTATAACAATACTATCTTTTGACCAATACAAATTAAAATCTTTTGTATTTGGTTTATACATGACATTCATAAAACCACTTTCTTGAAGAAAACGAAAAACATAAATACTGCTTTCTTTTTCTACTTGAATAAAAATTGTATTTTGTGCAATCAAATGGTTTAGATAGTCGTTCATTAAAGTAGTTTCAAAAACTGTAAATTTAACATAAGGATACTTTTCGGAAATTAATTTAATTAACTCTAAAGATTGAGCAGAATAGTTTGGCATATATTCTTCTTTTGACAAATTTGTTGATAATGCATATGAATCATATCCTGTTCTAGTCAACTTGCCACTACTAACCAAGGAGCTAAGCGCCCAATGATAAGTACTATCCGATACATTTGGTTTTAACGTCTTAAGCTTATCTATAAGCACTTTGTATGAATAGATATTTTTATCTTTTATATTCTCAAGCATATTTTCATACCACAACATTATTCTCCATCTCCTTTCATCCAAGCACATCGGCAAATTTATTGCCTTTTTGCCGAAATATAGTACAAAATATTCTAATGTTTTAATTATTGATTATTTCTATTTTTATATTTAGCTTCATTCCGTATTCTTCTAAATATGGCAT
>CAVCTP010000124.1:0-3938 GCA_963605145.1 Tannerellaceae bacterium | reverse complement strand
TTCCATTCATAGCATAAATAATATTGAGGTAAATGAAGATTATTTTAATAATATAAATAAGTTAATTGAAATAAATAATAATAAAAATATAGAACTAAGATTTTATAATGTTTCTAATTTAGATAATAAATTAACTAATTATCTAAATGAATTAAAAAATAAATATGGCTTTACTATAACTAGTAAAACAAATTCCTATAAATTAAAAGATAATATCTATATCTATTTTGAAGATTTATTTAGATGGCCTAATATTAAAGATTCGTTTATATCTAATACTGGAAAATGTCGCGGTGCTATAGATATGATTGCGATAAATTCAAACTGCGATGTTACCTTATGTTGCCTAGATCCTAATGCTTTTAATAGTATTGGTAACTTAAAAAATAATACTTTAGATGAAATAATAAATTCTGATTTATATAAAAAATATTGTAATGATATTAAAAATGGCAAGTTGACATCAGACTTATGTGCTAGATGTACTTATCGATTAAGATTTTGATTGAAAGCATAATTTAAAATTATAGAACTACGAATAGATAATGATATTTCTTCTAAATTGTTATGTGCTAAATAATAACCATTTTGTTTATATTCATCTAAATCAAAATAATTTTGAGAAATAATTAATGAATAATTATCATCTAATTTTAATTTATTTAATTCTTTATCAGATTTAGATACAAAAGGAATAATTATTTGTTTTTTATTATCATTGAAATAATCATTTAAAGAATCATATTTAACTACATTAATATGAAATATGGCGCCCATAGAGGCTCTAATACAGCGAGGATCAAAGTAATCGATATCAGAATCTACTAATACAATATCTTTAAAATCAAAACTTACTGCTGATCTAAATATAGTACCTAATTCCCCAAAACTATTAAAGCGATATAAAACAATATGTTTATTAGTTTCTAATGATGTATAAAACTTTTTAAAAATACCAATACAATAACAATTCTCTTTTAAAGAAAGTTGACTAATTAAATTATCATCATATCTAGGAATAATATTATTTTTATTGCATAAATCTAATAGATAATCTAATTGTTGGTTTTTATTTGCTTTAGATGATAAAACGACCTCTTTAATATAATTAGCCTTATGTTTTAAAGCTTCTACTGTTAAAGACATACCTAGGCAATAAGAATATTCATCTGTTTTAATATATTTATTCATCATTTAATATTATCCTATTCGCTATTCTAATGCCATCCAAAGCACATGACATAATACCGCCACCATATCCTGCACCTTCGCCCATTGGGTATAGATTTTTAGTATTAATAGATTGTAAAGACTCATCTCTAGTAATTCTAATTGGTGAAGATGACCTTGTTTCTGGCCCTACCATAATTCCTTTATCTATAAAGCCAGGTATTTTAGAGTCAAAATAAATTAAAGCATTTTTGATAATTCTTAACTGCTTTTCATTAAAGAAATTATTAAAGTCATATAAAGTTGTACCTAATGGATAAGTTGAATTAAATATTAAATCATTTAGTTCATTATTCATAAAATCTTTAATATTTTGAGCTAAGGCCTTATATGAATTTGAATAATTATAAGCATTTCTTTCTAAATTATGTAGATAATCATAACCATCTATAAATTCATCTTTTGTTACTTGTATTAATATAGCGCTATTTGCGATACCTGAATCTCTTTGAGAATATGACATACCATTAGTAACGATTGTATTTATATCTGACATAGCCGGTATTACCATGCCTCCAGGACACATACAGAAAGAATAGACCCCTAATTCATCTTTATATCTTAATAAATATTCACTTGCTTCATTAAGCATATTATTTGTTTGATTAGCATCTATTAAAGATTGGGGATGTTCCACTCTAAAACCAATAGCCATATCCTTTGCTTCGATATAAACATCATTTTTCTTTAAACTTAATACAGTTTGATAAGCACTATGGCCTATACCTAATATAACAGCATCACCGTAATATTGATTCTTGTTTGTTTTAATACCTATTACTTTTCTATCATCTAAGATTAAATCATTAAGTTCTTCCTCAAAATGAAATTCACAGCCTTTACTTATTAGATAATCGGTAATATTTGTTATAACTTTTCTAATTTGATCTGTTCCAATATGGGGATGATGTTCATATTTAATAGATTCTTTTGCCCCATGTTTAATAAATATATCTAAAATATAAGCAATATAATCATTTTTTATCCTAGTAGTAAGTTTGGCATCAGAGAATGTTCCAGCTCCACCTTCACCAAATTGAACATTAGAATTTTCATCTAAAATGCCATTTTTAAAGAAGTTATCAACATCTACTTCCCTTTGTTTAATACGTTTACCCTTTTCAAATACTTGAACTTTAAAACCTGCTTCAACTAATCTATAAGCACAAAAAATACCACTAGGTCCATATCCTACAACAATTATCTTTTTATCTCTGTCTTTATAGATAGGTTTTAAATCCTTTTCTATATATTTTGTTATATTAGAATTTAAATATTTATCTTCATTATCAACATCAACTAATACACTATATACATAGATAGGTTTTTTTCTAGCATCCAATGATTTTTTATATATTTTAAAAGATTTGATATTGGTATGTAACTTCTTTTCTATCAAATGTTTTAATTTTGTTTCATCTTCATTAAGATTTAATTTTAATTCATTAATTAATAACATTATTCTACCGACTTAAGAGATTCTATCATATCTACCTGTCTTAATACTTTTCTCATAAAGCATAAAACAATTAATGTAAAGACAATTGTAATAATAAAGGCATAAGCAAATGATCTAAAAGCAATATTCATGCCAAACATAACTGAATCAACGGTTATTATAGTCATGATATAGTGATGAGCTAACACACCTAATGGTAATCCCAAGATTGCACTTATTAATGTTAAGATAATTATTTCTTTAAAGATATAATTATTTACTTCGCCATTATAGAAGCCTAATACTTTTAAAGTTGCTATTTCTCTTACTCTTTCAGATATATTAACTTGTGATAAATTCATAATAACAACAAATGCTAAAGAGCCAGCAGTAATGATAATAACTAAGATAATTAAGTCTAAGGCTTCAATCATCTTTTCAAATTGCGAAATCATTGATGAAAAGTCAACAACTGAAACAAAATCTGATAATTTCTTACAATCTTCATTTAAAGATTCTTGATCATTATTAAATACAGCAATACAAGTATTAGAAACTGTTTCATCAAATGTTGATTCATAATAGGTATCAGACATAAATATATAATTTTGAAAATACATCTCACAAATTTCTGATACTCTTACAGATTGCCTTATACCATTACTTGATTCAATAGTGATATATTCACCCTTTTTGATATTATTTTCTTCCGCAAATTTTTGTGAAACTATAACACCTGCATTATCAATTTTAATAGCAGTCTTTTTATCGGTCTTTCTTAAATTTAAAACATTATTAGCATTTCTCTTATTAAATACTAAAACATTTGCCGTATCATCATCTTCATCAATATAAACCTTTGTTAGATAAGTCATAAATGGTGCAATCTGTTCATTATTTAAATCATCTTCTAATATTTCAATATTTTCATCAATATGATTATCACTATCTAAATATATTTGATAATTATAAGTAAATATCTCGTTAAATTGTATTTCAATAATTTCTGATATGGAATCTTTAATACCCCATCCTAAAACTAATAAGGCAGTACATCCAGCAATACCAATTACGGTCATAAAGAATCTAGATTTATATCTAAATAAATTACGAGCAGTTATCTTTGAGGTAAATGATAAATTATTCCATATGAATTTAATTTTCTCTAAGGCAATTGATTTAGATATCTTAGGTGCTTTTGGTCTTAATAAATTTGCAGGTACTTCTTTTAAAGTTGAATAAGAAACAACAGCTGTTACTAACATCATTA
>CAVCTP010000123.1:0-3961 GCA_963605145.1 Tannerellaceae bacterium | reverse complement strand
CAGTTCCTGCTGGTTCTAATTTCTGCCCATCTTGTGGCACAAAGATAAACTAATTAAAAGCCTCTAACGAGGCTTTTTTAGTATAGTTAAATTTATTTTAAGACTTAAAAAAACACGATATTCTAGTGTTTGTATTGAATATGAAGTACAATGTAATATATATGAATTACGAAAGGTGGTATTATTATGAGTACTTCATTATTACAAGTACGAATTGATGATACATTGAAGAATCAGGCTGCTGAAATTTTTGATAATTTAGGAATTGATACATCAACAGCTGTCAGAATGTTTTTAAAACGAGTTGTAAAGGAAAATGGTATTCCATTTAGTATGACCTTGCCTACAAAACCTTATGTTGCAGAACATGGTTATGAAGCTATGCTTGAGATGAATAAAACTACAAAAGAAAATGGTTTATCTGATATGACGCTTGATGAAATCAATGATGAAATTGAGTCTTCTAGAAAAGGACGTAAAAATAAGAAAATATGATCTATTAGCTGTTTGCATTAAAAAACCATTAAAAAACCATATTGAATTTTCTATAAAAATCCTTTATCATTTAAGTGTTGATGGAGCGAGTAATCGCTCCTTATTTATGAGTTGGAGAGATATGGACTTAGAAAATATTAAAAAAGAACTTAATGACTTTATAGTTAAGAATGAATTGAACTTATACGATTTGTCATATCATAAGTCAGATCAAACATTAGAAGTAACACTTGATAATGATTTAAGTAGTGATGAATTAGAGAATGTATCAAATTTAATATCAGAATTTATGGATAAGTTTGATGATGAATTCCCTGATAATTATATTCTTGATATTCATACAGTTG
This sequence comes from Tannerellaceae bacterium, assembly GCA_963605145.1. Taxonomy (GTDB): domain Bacteria; phylum Bacillota_I; class Bacilli_A; order Erysipelotrichales; family Erysipelotrichaceae; genus Colivicinus. The sequence goes on along the minus strand of CAVCTP010000123.1, from coordinate 3,119 downwards.
GTTTAGAAAGACCAATAAGAAATGAAGAAGAATTAATTAAAGCAGTAGGTAGTTATATTTATGTAAAGACAAAGGAAAAAGAATATAACGGAACATTGTTAGATTATACTGATGGAATTATCCATATGGAATGTAAGGATAAGACTAGAGATATAAATGTATCAGTTGATTATAGTAAAACTAAAAAAGTGCGTTATGCCGTTAAATTTTAAAGGAGAGAATAAATATGAGTGGCATTAGTTTAAAATCAAAAAACTTTGTGGATGGAATGAGACTTTTTGAAGAAGATAGAAAAGTTGATCCTGAATTTGTCTTAGATACTTTAAAAGAAGCAATAATTAAGACATATCAAAAGCATATTGATGCACCAGAAGCACAAGTTAGAGTTGAAATTGAAAAGAATGAATTACATGTATATCATCAATTAGACGTAGTTGATGATGATTCTGATACATTTGATGAAACATTAGATATTCTTTATTCTGAGGCTGTTAAATTAAATCCTGATGTTAAGATTGGTGACAAGATTGAAGAAGAAGTTAACTTTAATGAAATAGGTAGAACTTCTATTAATGTCGCTAAACAGATGTTAAAACAAAGAATTAAAGAATATGAAAAACAAAGAGTTTATGATGAATATAAAGATAAAGAATATGATTTAATATCAGGTATTATTAAGACTGTTGAAGATAAGTTTGTCTTAGTTGATATTAAAAATACTATTGGTATCTTATTAAAATCTGAACAAATCCCTGGTGAAGTATATAGAGAAGGTCAAACTATTAAATGTGTCATCAAGGAAGTTTCTAAAAACTCTAAGGGCTCACAAGTTGTATTAAGTAGAGCTGATGCAATGTTTGTTAAGAGATTGTTTGAAAAAGAAGTTCCTGAAATTGCACAAGGATTGATTGAAATAAAGGCTATCGCTAGAGAAGCAGGCGAAAGAACTAAGATGGCAGTATATTCTAAAAATGATGATATTGATGCTATCGGTGCTTGTATTGGTCCTAGAGGTACAAGAGTTCAAGCAGTTATTGGTGAAGTTAAAGGCGAAAAGATTGATGTCTTTGAATGGAATGATGATATTGGTGAATTAGTTAAGAATGCTTTAGCTCCAGCAGAAGTTAAGGCTTGCTTCTACGCTAATAAGGTTACTAATCCTGATATGTCTGATGAAGATATCGCTAAATATACAAAATATTCTAATAGACCACTAGTAGTTGTAGTAGAAGATGATAAATTATCAGTAGCAATTGGTAAACGTGGTAAGAACGCTAAATTAGCTGTTAAATTGGTTAATAGAAAGATTGATATCAAGACTGAATCTGAAATCGCTGAACTTGGCTTAGATATTGATAAGTTAGAAGAAGAATTCAAGGAAGATCAAGAAAGAATCATCAAAGAAAAGGAACAAAAGAAGTTCTTAGAACTACAAGAAGAAGCAGCAAAGAGAAAAGCTGAATTTGATGCTGAAATGGAAAAGAGTGATACTGGCTTTGATGAAGGTTTCATTGAAGAAATCAATGAAAATGAAGTTGAAGTTGTTGATACTATGGCAAATGCTGATGACAACTCAGATGAAGAAACAGTTGAAGAAGAAAAGCCAGTAGTAGAAGAAAGCAAAGTTGAAGAAAAGGTTGAAGAAGTTAAACCAGTTAAGAAAGAAGCTCGTAAACCTTTAGTACCAAAACCAGAATATAAGTCTAAATTTGAAGATTTAGCTGATGCTTCTAAGAAAGAAGAAAAGGTTGAGGTTAAGAAACGTAAGAAGAAGGATGATGAAGATAGAAGATTACGTGCTGAAGATTTAACTAAGAAAGAATATTCTGATGACTTCAAACCAGTTTATTCTGATGAAGAATTAGAGGAAATCGAAGCTCAACAAGCTGAAGAAGAAGAAAATTCATGGATCAATGATGATGATATTGATTTCGATGAATATGATGATTACTACAAAGAAAATTAATTATGAAAAAAATTCCAATGAGAAGGTGCTTAGCTACTAATGAATCTTTTCCTAAAAAAGAATTATTAAGAATAGTAAGAACACCGGAAAAAGAAGTAAAGGTAGATTTGACTGGCAAGTTAAATGGTAAAGGTGCATATTTATCAAAATCAATTGAGGCCTTAGAACTTGCTAAGAAAAATAATGCCTTATCTAGAGCATTAGAAATTGAAATTCCTGATGAAGTATATGAAGAGATTGAAAGGATAATTAATGGCTGATGCTTTAAAGTTGCTTGGCTTAATATATAAGGCTAAAAAGATGTTATTAGGGGAAGAGGTATTAAATCATATTGATAAGGTAGAACTTATTATATTAGCCTCTGATATATCAGATAAATCAAGAGATCGTTATATTAAAAAAAGCACTTATTATAAGATAGATGTTATTGACTCATTCACAAGTCAACAAATGTCTGATGCCTTAGGAAAAAAGGTTATTAAAGTAATTGGTATTACAGATAAGGGTTTTAAAAAAGCATTATTAAGTAAAATTTAAGAAGGAGGAGGGTTACCATGGCTAAACAAACTTATAAAAAACATTTAAATAAGAAGCCTAATAAAGAAAAAACATTTGAGAGAAAAGATGAAGTAAAAGTAGAGGCTATTACTTATGAAGATGGTATCACTGTTGGTGAATTAGCGGAGAAGTTACATAAGAATTCTAGTGAAATTATTAAAATTCTTTTCATGCTAGGCAAGATGGTAACTATTAACTCTGTCTTGGATGATGAAAATATTGAATTAGTATGTATGGAATTCAATGTAGATGTAACAAAAGAAGAAAAGAAAGATGATGATACTTTGTTGGATACTGAGGAAGATGATCCAAAAGATTTAGTTACAAGAGCTCCTATTGTTACAATCATGGGACATGTTGACCATGGTAAAACTACATTACTAGACTATATTAGAAATTCCCGTGTTGTTGATGGTGAATTTGGTGGCATTACTCAACATATTGGTGCTTATCAAGTTAATGTAAATGGTCAATTAGTAACATTCTTAGATACTCCAGGACACGAAGCTTTTACCGCTATGAGGGCAAGAGGAGCTAGTGTTACTGATATTTGTATTATTGTAGTTGCCGCAGATGATGGTGTTATGCCACAAAC
>CAVCTP010000122.1:0-4000 GCA_963605145.1 Tannerellaceae bacterium | reverse complement strand
ATTCTATTTAAACCAATCTCATTATATTTAGGGGCAATCCATTTAGATACTAAATGCATTACTACCATATTAATTCCTAAATTGTGGCAATCTAAAATATCTTTACAATATCTATCTACTAAAGTGTCACCTATCTCACCATCAATCCATATTTCATTGATATTTTGATATCCTAAATGAGCAAATTCGATATTTAATCCTAATTTCTTAATATATTCAACTTGTTTTAATTGTGATATAGAAAAATCTTTATCATACCATTGAATAAAGGTATTTTTAAAACCTGCCTTTTTAACAGCATCAATTGTTTTTAAAGCATCTACACCTTCATTGTCATTAGAAACACATATAACAAAATCTTTGTTCATAACAACAATTTTACCATTAAAAAAGTCTCATAATTTCTTATGAGACTTAATTTAATAATTAATATTCTAATTATTTAACTCTAGCTTTTAGATTTTCAAATCTTCTCTCAGCATCAGATTTAGCTTTTTCATATAATTCTTGAGCCTTGTCAGGATTTACCTTAACTAAGTTATTATATCTAGCTTCATCCATTAAGAAGTCATTGAATTTTTCAAAGTCTGGATTAGTGAAATCAATAGTTAGAGGTGATTCATTTCTTGGATCGTATCTGTATAGAGTTACATATCCACATTCAACAGCTTGTTTTTGAACTAGTTGTTGTTTAGTTAAGCCACCCTTGATTCCGTGTAATTCACATGGACAATAAGCAATGATTAGAGATGGACCATTGTAGCTTTCAGCTTCTTTTAGAGCCTTAATAGTTTGCATTCTATTAGCACCCATACATACAGAAGCAACATATACATGACCATAACTCATAGCTATTTGACCTAAGTCCTTCTTAGCAACAGCTTTACCACCAGCGGCAAATTGTGCGATAGAAGCAGCTTGTGAAGATTTAGATGATTGACCACCAGTATTTGAATATACTTCAGTATCTAATACTAAGATATTAACATTTAAATTATTAGCGATAACATGGTCTAATCCACCATATCCGATATCATAAGCCCAACCATCACCACCAACAATCCATACTGAGCAAGATACTAGATCTCTTACTTCATCAGCTAATACATGAACTTCTTGGCAAGCTGACTTAGCAGCTAATTCACCAATCTTGCAAGCGATTTTCTTTTCTTCAATTCTGTTACCATTGATCTTTAGATATTGTTCTAATAGTTCTTTTAATTCTGGTTCAACTTTGTCTAAGTTGTCTTCCATTATCTTTAATAATGTTGCTTTCTTATAGTTTTTAGCTAAAGCCATACCATAACCATATTCAGCATTATCTTCGAATAATGAGTTAGCCCATGCAACACCATTGCCATCCTTATCAGAAACAAATGGAGTTGAAGGAGTAGAACCACAATAGATTGAAGAACAACCAGTTGCGTTAGATACTAACATATCAGGACCAAATAATTGTGAAACTAATCTATAATATGGAGCTTCACCACAACCTGGACAAGATCCAGGAACTTCAAAGTAAGGTTTTAAGAATTGAGTTCCTTTTGGAGTATCATTTACAAGTTCTGACTTGTATTCAGTTTCATTGAATAAGTAATCAGCTAGAGGAGCTTCATTCATTAATTCATGAACGTTAACCATTTCTAGAGCCTTATTACCAGCTTTTCCTGGACACTCAGCAGCACATAGACCACAACCTACACAGTTATCAGGAGAAACTTGAATTCTGAATTTATAATTTTCAGCACCCTTACCTACTGCCTTGATAGTATCGAAAGCCATAGGAGCCTTAGCGATTTCTTCATCAGTTAAAGCAAATTGTCTAATAGTAGCATGTGGACATACAAATGAACAGAAACCACATTGGATACAGTTATCAGGATTCCATTTAGGAACAAATGAAGCAATATTTCTATGTTCAGCATAAGAAACATTATTTCTCATTGTGCCATCAAGAACACCGTTCTTTGTGAAATCTGAAACAGGCATATCATAACCATTTAGATAACCAATCTTATTTGCGAAGTCATCCATGTATTGATCGCCAGTCTTAGCAATTTCAAATTTAGAAGGAAGATTAGCCCATTCAGGTTTAACTTCAATTTCAACTAGGCCTGCTTTACCAGCATCAATTGCATCATAGTTAGCTTGAACAACAGCATCACCCTTCTTGCCATAAGACTTCTTAGCAGCAGCTTTCATTAATTCAACTGCTTGGCTATAAGGCATGATTTGTTCATTTAATGCGAAGAATGCAGATTGTAATGTAGTATTAGTCTTACCTCTCATACCACATTCATTAGCAATCTTAGTACCATTGATGATATAGAATTTAGCGTGTTTCTTAGCTAATTGAACTTTCATTCTATTAGGAAGATAATCTTCAATCTTATCAGCATCAATAGTTGTATTTAATAAGAATGTACCACCTTCTTTTAAGTTACCAGTTACATCATATTTCAATACATATGAATCTAGTGAACATGAAATGAAGTCAGCATTATTTACATAATATGTAGAAGTGATTGGAGTAGGACCAAATCTTAAGTGAGATCTAGTAACACCACCTGCTTTTCTAGAGTCATATTGGAAATATGCTTGAGCATAATTATCAGTATTATCACCAATAATCTTTACAGAGTTCTTATTAGCACCAACTGTACCATCTGAGCCTAAACCCCAGAATAGACATGAAGTATAGTTACCATTAATCTTGAAATCAGGATCTAATTCAAGTGATAGATGAGTAACATCATCATTGATACCAATAGTGAATTCTTCTTTTGGATTTTCTTTAGCTAGTTCGTCATAAACAGCCTTGATTTGGTTAGGAGCAGTATCCTTAGATGCGATACCATATCTACCACCAATAATCTTGATACCAGAATCTTTTAATACTGATAATACATCAAGATATAATGGTTCTCTTGTACCAATTTCCTTAGTTCTATCTAGAACTGCAATCTTTTTAACAGTCTTAGGTAAAACATTTAATAAATATTTAGCAGAGAATGGTCTATATAGATGAACTGAGATAACACCAATCTTTTCGCCTTTAGCAAGTAAAGCATCAATAACTTCCTTGATAGTTTCTACTACAGAACCCATAGCAACGATAACTCTTTCAGCATCAGCAGCTCCGTAATATGTAAATGGCTTATAATCTCTACCAGTATGTTCAGAAATCTTAGCCATGTAATCAGCAACGATATCTGGAACTTTAGCGAAATGTTCGTTTTGAGCTTCTCTAGTTTGGAATACAACGTCATCATTTTCAGCGCCGCCTCTAGTTACAGCATTGCCATGTGGATTTAATGCATTCTTCTTGAAAGCATTAACTTTGTCCATATCTAATAATGATTTTAGATAGTCATAATCCATAACTTCTACTTTTTGAATTTCATGAGAAGTTCTAAAACCATCAAAGAAATGTAAGAATGGTACACTAGCTTCGATTGCAGATAAGTGTGCAACACCAGCTAAATCCATAGCTTCTTGAACAGAGTTTGAACATAACATGCAGATACCAGTTTGTCTAGCAGCATAAATATCTTCATGGTCACCAAAAATTGAAAGTGAACTAGTTGCAAGAGCTCTAGCAGCAACGTGTACAACACCTGGTAATAATTCACCAACCCATTTGTACATGTTAGGAATCATTAGTAATAAACCTTGTGAAGCAGTAAATGTAGTAGCTAAACCACCACCTTGTAAAATACCGTGAACAGCACCTGCAGCACCAGCTTCTGATTGCATTTCAGCAACTTTAACGATGTTACCAAAAACGTTTTGACGTTTTGCAGTTGCCCATGAATCTACAACTTCAGCCATTGTTGAAGATGGAGTAATTGGGTAAATAGCAGCTACATCAGTAAAGGCATACGCGCAATGAGCGGCAGCAGTATTGCCATCCATTGATTGGAAAGTTTTTCCCATAATAAAATTTTTCCTCCTATAATGCATATTAAATTATATCGCAAAGATAATTATTATTGTAGGT
>CAVCTP010000121.1:0-4052 GCA_963605145.1 Tannerellaceae bacterium | reverse complement strand
TTCTTGATAAGCATAACTACAATAGAAGATAAGTATATCTTTATTTACTTGTTCACGTAATAATTTAACAGTGTCAACTACTGGCATATCATAATAACCAGAAAGTATAATGGCATCAATATCTTCTTGTTTTAATTTTGCTTTTGCTTCATCTAAATTACTTACAACATCAAGTTTGATATTTGTTTGTTTTATACAAGTTTTAATATTATCTATCAATAAATCTTCATCTGATACAAGTAATATACTATCAATATCAACATTTCTATCAGCATTATTATCAATTGGCAAAGTAAATGTTACATCAAAACGACTTCCTTTATTTAATTCACTTTCAACAGTAATTGTTCCACCCATTAAATCAACAAGAGATTTAGTTATACTCATACCTAAACCTGTACCTTGTATCTTATTAGTAGTTGAATTTATTTCACGGGTAAATGGTTCAAAGATATGTCCTAAGAACTCTTTTGACATACCATAACCATTATCAATAACCGATGTTAAGAATGTAGCATATTCTGGATTATCAGATGGTAGTTCACTTATTTCAAAACGGATCTTGCCACCAATTGGGGTATATTTAACAGCATTTGTTAATAAGTTTAAGAATATTTGACGGATTCTAATACTATCACCGATTACATATTCATGGGCAATATTATGAACATGAATCATGAAATCTTGACTCTTTTCATTTGCTTGAGAAGATATAATACTTTCGATTTGTCCTACTTGTTCTGCCATCTTAACTGGTTCATGGTTTAATTGAACATCATTAGCCTCAATCTTAGACATATCTAAGATATCGTTAATTAAACCTAATAAATAATTACCAGAACTTTGTAATTTATTAATGTAATAAAGTTGTTTATCTGGATCATTAACAGTATGTTCCATCAATTTTGTTACACCTAAGATAACATTCATTGGCGTACGAATATCATGAGACATATTAGCTAAGAATTGGCTCTTTGCCTTAGTAGCATTTTCCGCTATTACTAAAGCCTCATTAGCCTTATCCTTTGCCTTGTTTAAATCACTATTTATTTCCCTTAATTGCTTTTCATTTTCTAACATTAATTTTTCTTTTTCACGCTTTTGTTTGATAACTACCGCAAATATTAATGAAGTAATGAAAGTAACTGAAAGAATTATTATAATTACTAAGAATAAATTATATAAGGAATTAACCATTTCCGTAGATGAAACAGCAACCGCTGAGGCAGGTACTATCATTAATACACCCCAGGTGTAATCTACCATACGGTTATAAACTATATAATATTTGGTATTTTGAATATCTACATCAGTACAAACGATTTCTTCTTGCCAGCTTTGTTCTTCAATAATTTCAAAATTATCTATATGAGGATAATCCATTTCCTCAAGATATGTAAAAATATTTTTACCTTGGAAATTTAGTTCTGTTAAGTTACTATCATCAAATAATATAGTTCCCTCATCATCAATGATATAAACCGAATTTTGATTATTTAAAACAGAAGAAGTATAGAATGGTTTTATTTCTTCCATTGGACGAAGTAATGCCAATTTTATAATCTTCTTTCCATCTATTGTTATTGCCTTATCAGTTGAACAAGCAAAAACCATATAGTTATCATCATCAAGCCAATTAGAAAGAAGGAAGGATTCTCTATCATCATCTGTTAGTTTATCTGCGCCACTCCATAGGCCTTGCCTACCATCAGAAGTATAGTAATAACCATCACTATCAATAGCGCGGAATAAAATAGTCTTACCTACAGGTGCAAGATTTTCCTCACATTCCCCAATTAGATTTGCCATTTCTTCTTGACTTAAAGAACTATTTTTATTAACTATTTCTTCAAACTTCTCTAAATAACTCCATTGTAAGTCAATTTGTACATTAAGCTTTTCAAAAATTTGTTTGCCTGTCTCTTTTAATTGTGATACTGATTCGTTATATAACTTATTATTTGAATATTGATATACAAATATACAAGCACCACACAAAATTAATAACAAAGAAACAATCACAAATACTATTGGGATATTTTTATTGTTGAATTTTGAATCCTTTCTCTTCATTGTTTCCTTAATAATATAAATTATTCAATAACTTGTAAAAGTGAATCATCTAAAGTTTTAGTTGATACCTCACCAACTTTTAATAAATAATCCTTAGCAGCATCTAAACCAACAATACCAGTATCTACTAGACCTAAAGTATCTTTTTCAGACTTGTTATAACCACATAATACAACAGTATATGTTTCATCATCTTCTAGAGCCTTGCCATCCTTTGTTAAGAAGACATATGGATATTTAAAGCCTGTATTTCTAGTATCACAACCTTCTTTTGCCATTTGTTTAATAGTTGCACCAGTGAAAGTTGCTGTATTTAAATGATCAGACCAACCAGTTGGTAAGAATATAACAATATATTCTTCAGTCATATCACCAACTAAGATATGGCCATTTGCGCCATAACTATTTTCCATTAATGCTGGTACATCTGGAGAATAAACATTATAAGAAATTAAGGCTGCATCAGCACCAGTTGCTTCTAAGAACATCTGGCCACAAAGTTGCGCTGCTTGAACAGTATCTAATTCTTCGGTAACGGTAGCATATATTTTAGCACTACCATTTTCTCTCATTGTAAGTTTACTTTCATCTAAAGCCTCTAAAACTTCAGTACCAGTTTTTTCACCACGTATAACACTTATTAAATCATTACCAGTAGAAGCTAGATAATTATCCCAACCAACATATACAACTGCCATTGAATGTCCCTTATTAATCTCTTCCATAGCTTCAGCATAAGGAGAACCTTCAACTAATTTGAAATCACTAATTGAACACATATTAGTAGAACTTGTTCCATTGATTGCTTCATATCCTTCATTAGTTGATAATACTTCTAAAACATGTAAAGCATCCTCTAATTTTTGTTCATTGCCTTCTTCTTCTAATTCTTTATTTAAACCATATAAACGTGCAGGTTGAGTTATATAAGAGTTTTGACTACCATCTTCACTTAGATATGGTAATAAGCCATATTGATCACCAGTACCATCTTCATTTTGTGTGAAACGATGAACTGCGCCAACTAAGAATGCTGCATTGCCTTCCATAAAATCGCCAAGGGTTGCTGAATAATCGCCACTGATACCCTCTTCATAATTAAGCATGCCGCATTCTATCCATTCCTCAAATAAATCCATACATGCTTGTACATTTTCATTATCACTAGCAAATGTATCACTATCAACATCAGTAAAACTATTACGCCATTTAATACCATCTAGTGTATTCATATAGCCAGTTGAACCAATATTAAAGAAATAGTTAAAACCTGTTCCTGGTAAATCTAATAAAGTATCTGCCACTTTAATTCCCTTAGCCTTTAAAGCAGGAATAGTTTCTTCTTTTAATTGTTTAAAACTTGTAGGAACTTCAATATTATTATCTTCAAATAAAGTCTTATTATATAAGATTCCATTAATAGCATAATCAAAAGGTAATAGATATAAACCACCATCTACAATATATTCATCAATTCTTGCGGAATTATATAAACCAGTTACATTATAAGCAGATAAATCTATTAAATGCTCTTTTTGTAACTCGCCATTCCAAGCTTGTGTTGTTGAATAAATATCAGGCATACTACCTGTTTCTAATTGTTGTTTTACATAAGCTGACATATTACGTCCTCTATATGGAATAACCTCAATATTTATTTCAGGATACTTTTCTTTAACCAATTTAATTAAATTGGAATAATCACGTTGTGCATCCATGATAGTAATTGGTTCATGTTCTGTACTAGTGCTATCATCACTATCATTGTTAGTATCGCCACTACATCCAGTTAATGTAAATACAATATAGATTGCACTTACTAATAATATAAATAGCTTTTTAAATGTCATATTTTATTTTCCCTTCTTATATAACAAGTTGTTAAGTTCATTATACCAAAAAAGCATATATAAATACTTCTAACTTAAACGACATATGACATTTTCACATAAAAAAATACTAAAGTAAATAAGTTTATT
>CAVCTP010000120.1:0-4057 GCA_963605145.1 Tannerellaceae bacterium | reverse complement strand
CGTAAAATCAATATTCCTGTTGATGTAAAATTCTTGTAAAGAAAAAGGTCCATAGGACCTTAATCTACATTCTTAAATTGTGAATGATAAAGGTTATAATAGAAACCTTTTTTCTTTAATAAGTCTTCGTGACTTCCTGATTCCTTAATATCACCATTATCCATTACTAAGATAATATCCGCATCCCTAATAGTAGATAAACGATGGGCAACTATGAAACTAGTTTTACCCTTCATCATTTTATAGAAAGCCTTTTGAATATTAATCTCAGTTCTAGTATCAATAGAAGAAGTAGCTTCATCCAATATTAATATACTTGGTGAATTAAGCATCACTCTAGCAATACATAATAATTGTTTTTCACCTTGAGATAATAAAGAACCATTTTCATTAATATAAGTATCATAACCATTAGGTAAACGCATAATAAAGTTATGGGCATGAGCCTTTTTAGCGGCTTCAATAATATCTTCATCACTAGCATTAACATTACCATAAGCAATATTTTGCTTAATTGTACCTGATTTTAACCAAGTTTCTTGTAAGACCATACCACAATTATTTCTTAAATCATAACGATTTAAATCTCTAATATCCTTATTATCTATAGTAATAGAACCATCATTAACATCATAAAAACGCATTATTAAATTTATTAAAGAAGTCTTGCCAGCACCAGTTGGTCCAACAATTGCGATATGTTGGCCTTTTCTTACATCTAAAGAGAAATTCTTAAATAAAATTCTATCCTTTGTATAACCAAAACTAATATTATTAAAACTTACATCACCCTTTGCTTTGAAGTTAATAATATCTTTATCTTCAATTTCCTCTTGTTCATCTAAAAGTTCAAAGATATGAGCTGCACAATTTAAAGAATTTTGTAACTCACCAATTACCGAAGATATTTCATTAAATGGTTTACCATAACTAGAAGCATAATTTAAGAAAACACTTATTTCACCAATAGTAATGCTACCTGACAGTGCAAACAAACAAGAAATTAAACCAGTAAAAGCATAAACAATATTATTTATTAATCTAGTTGAAGGATTTATTAAAGATGAAAAATATACTGATTTAATAGTTGCTTTATTTAAATCATCATCAATCTTATTAAATTCTTTGATATTCTTATCTTCATAATTAAATATCTTAACTATTCTTTGGGCATCAACCAACTCATTAATATAAGCAGTTTGCTTACTTCTTAAACTATTAGCGTCCTTAAAATAAGAATTAATTCTTGAAGCAATAAACTTAGAAATAAAGACACTAACTGGTGTAATAATAATAACCGCTAAACCAACAGTGATATTCATTCTAAGCATTATGATGATTGTTCCAACAATAGATAAAATACCCGTAAATAATTGCGTAAATGTTTGAAGTAAACCATCACAGAATGTATCAACATCCATAATAATACGATTTAAAATATCACCTGATAAATGACTATCTAAATATGATAATGATAACTTATGTATTTTATTAAATGCCGCATTTCTTAAATTAGAGGAAATATTATAAGTCATCTTTTGATTAACTCTATTTGAAATATATTGGCATAAACTTGATATACAAGCAATCAATATAATTAATAAAGCATAATTAATAATTACCTTATAATCACTTATATTCTCAACCATGGCATCAATTGCTTTACCAGAATATATTGGAATCAACAATTGTACAATTACAACAATTAAAGAACATAATAAACTGATTACAATATTACCTATATAAGGTTTTAGATAATGAAGAACACGCTTATAACTATTCATTTTCTTCCCCCTTTTGATATTGTGAATCATATATTTCTTTATAAACAGCACAATTATTTAATAAATCATCATGCTTTCCTAAACCAACAATTCTTCCTTCTTCTAAAACAACAATTTGATCAGCATCCTGAATTGAATTTGTTCTTTGAGAAACAATAATTGTAGTCATATCTAGTTTCTTTAAACTACTTCTTAATTGATAATCTGTAGCATAATCTAAAGCAGAACTAGAATCATCTAATATTAAAATAGCAGGTTTAGATAATAAAGCACGAGCGATTGTTAAACGTTGTTTTTGACCACCAGAGAAGTTTCTTCCTTGTTGTTCAACAACACTATCTAAACCCTTCTTCTTTACAAAGTCATAAGCTTGAGCAACCTTACATGCTTCAAAAATATCTTCATCTTTAACATCTTTTAAATCCATTGTTAAGTTACTTCGAATAGTGCCAGAAATTAATTGCGCTTTTTGTGGTACTACTGCAATATTTTTATATAAGTCTTCTTTAGCATATTCCTTAATATCCTTACCAAATAAATATACTTCACCCTTACTAGCATCATACATTCTAGCAATCAAAGATATAAGTGTAGTCTTACCAGAACCAGTAGAACCGATGATACCAATGGTTTGCTTATTTTTAATTGTTAGATTTATATCCTCTAAAGATTCTAAATCGCTACTTGGATATTTAAAGCAAACTTTATCAAATATAATGGCATTATCATTATTTCTATCAATTTTTTCTTCACCATATTCCATAGAAGGTTTTAAAGCCAATACATCTTCAACTCTTTCAATACTAGCGATTGATTTAGAAATACTAATAATTAGATTCGCTAATTTAACTAATTCAACTAATATTTGTGACATATAGTTTACTAAAGCAATTACTTGCGTATTAATTAATAAAGAACTACTTACTTGTTTAGAACCAAAATAAAGAATTAAAACAATACTTAAATTAACTAAGACATAAGTTAATGGATTAAGTAAAGCAGAAATACGACCAACATTTAATTGACCCTTTACTAATACATCATTAGCATTCTTAAAATCTCTTATTTCATTTTCTTGATTATTAAAAGCTCTAATAACTCTAACACCACTTAAATTCTCTTTGGCAATGGTAGTTAAAGATTCTAGATTATTTTGATTCTTCTTATTTAAAGGATTAGATAATCTCATTACAACAACGACAACTATAGTTAATAAGATAATTAATCCTAAAAAGATCATTGACAATTTTAAATTAATTCTCATTGCCATAATAAAACAACCAATGACAATAAAAGGACTTCTTAAAAATAATCTTAAGAAAAGATTGATACCATTTTGAATCATCAAGGTATCACTTGTTAGATAAGTAATTATTTTAGCTGTTCCTAATTTATCTAAATCTGCATAACTTAACTTATTGATATGAGAGAATAATTCCTTATTTAAATAACTAGAAGTACTAGTTGCAACTTTAGCAGAATAATATTGGGCAACTACACAACATAGTAAACCAATAATAGCCATCACTATTAATTGAATGAAGGCCTCAAATACTATCTTTTTATCACCATCAGAAACTCCTTGAAGCATATAAACAACAACAAGAGGAACTAATAAATCAAAACAAGCCTCTAGCATTTTAAATAAAGGCGCTAATATACTCTCTTTAGGATATTTTTTTAAATAAGCAAACAATCTTTTCATAAATATCTTTATTTAACAGCAATTGCCTCTATTTCTACTAATGCACCTTTTGGTAAAGCGGCTACCTCAAAAGCAGCTCTAGCAGGACAGGCATCTTTAAAGAATGTGGCATATATCTCATTCATATCTGAAAAGTCCGCAATATTTTGAAGCAATACTGTAGTCTTAACAATATTATTCATACTTAAACCTGCAGCTTCTAATATATATTTAATATTTGTAAGTGATTGATATGTTTGATTCTTTATACCTTCAGGCATAGTACCACTATTTTTATCTACAGGAAGTTGGCCAGAAACAAATACTAAATTATCTGTTTCAATAGCTTGTGAATATGGTCCAATTGCATCTGGAGCATTATTTGAATTAATAACATTTTTCATTTATTTTTCCTCATTTCTAATAACATAATTATTATACTTTATATCACTTGAAGAAATTGCAAATTCATAGTCAACAAACCTTTAAAAATATTTTTAAAAAAATTAGCACTCACCTCTTGACAGTGCTAAAAAATAAGACTATAACATAATTGTAAAGGAAATAGGGAAAAGTCAATAACTTGAAC
>CAVCTP010000119.1:0-4093 GCA_963605145.1 Tannerellaceae bacterium | reverse complement strand
AAATCTTTTGTGATAATATACCAATATATAAAGGTGAAATTAGATGAAATGCATATTAATGAATAAGAATACTAAGATATTAATTACTGAATATAATGAGAATTCTAATTTTTTTGATGAAATTTACGAGGTTATTAATATTGAATATGCACCATATATCGTAAAGAGTTATTACGTTGAAAATGATATAAATAATTCATCTTTTAGAATGAATCTATCACAATGGTTTAAAGGTAGAGGAATTCCTTCATGGAGAGACAAATTAGATTTACTTCTACATAGATTAAATATAAGTACTCAAAATGAATTATTAGATAAGGCTTTTGGTTTATCGCTAACTGACCAATATTGGTTAAAGCCATGTAGTCTTGATATAAACTACGAA
Organism: Tannerellaceae bacterium; assembly: GCA_963605145.1. Taxonomy (GTDB): domain Bacteria; phylum Bacillota_I; class Bacilli_A; order Erysipelotrichales; family Erysipelotrichaceae; genus Colivicinus. Next base: position 3,708 of record CAVCTP010000119.1, on the reverse strand, counting down.
GATATTAATTTCTTTGATAATGATTTTGAATATGGTGAATTTATGAGTGCTTCATTATCTAAAAATAGTAATGTTATAACAAACGAAGAATCATTAAAGACACCAAATAATACTACAGATGGAATGTTAAAAAAGGCTTGGATTATTGAAAATGGAACAAGATATTTGATTAAGGGTGGCTATAAGAATGAAATATTGCAACCTTTCAATGAGGTATTGGCAAGTGAAATATGTAGACGTTTAGAATTTAAACATGTTCCATATACGATAGATATATATAAAGATATGGTGGTATCAAAATGTCCTTGCTTTATCAATAAAGATAGCGAATTTATTACAGCTTACCAAATAAAAAAATGTATGAAGAAGCATGATGATAAACAAGATTATGAAGACTACATTAAAGTTTTAGAAAATAATGATATTAAGGATGCAAGAATCAAATTAGAAAACATGTATATATTAGATTTTTTAATCATGAATGAAGATAGACATCTAAATAATTTTGGAATTATAAGAGATGTTAATACTTTGAAGTGGTTAGATGTTGCGCCTATATTTGATAATGGCCAAAGTCTTAATATTGAATATTACGATGAAAATGAATTACATATATCAGGCGAAGGTAGATTCTTCTATGAAATAATGTCTTTCGATGAAATTATTAAGGTAGTTAAAAATATAAAACGAATTGATATCAGTAAATTAGACGGAATTGTAGAATGGTTCGATGAACTACTTCATGAATATCAAGATATAAGCAAATTCTCTGATACAAGAATTAATAGATTATGTATTATTCTAAATAGACAAATAAATAAATTAGAAAAACTTATAAATGGCAATATATAAATATTATTACCATGTGATAAGTCTTAAATTATACTTATGTTAGAATGATTAAAATAAAACATTTGAGGATTGTAATATGAACCTAACACATCTAAAATATGCCGTAACAATAGCTAAGACAAACTCTATAAATAAAGCAGCTGATGAATTATTTGTTGGTGCTCCAGCAATGAGCCGTGCTATTAAAGAACTTGAATCAAATTTGGGTGTTACCTTATTTGAAAGAAGTGCTAAGGGTATGTTTTTAACTTCTGATGGTAAATTATTTGTGGAATATGCCAATAAAGTGCTTAAAGAAGTTGATGATATAGAAAATATATTTAAAACTAGTAGTGATAAGAGTTCAAAGTTTTCTATCTATGCACCTAGAGCGACATATATTAATGATGCTTTTAAGAACTTTTCTTTAAAAGTTACTTCTGATAGTAATGTTGAATTATTATATAAGGAAGCTGATGCTGATACGATTATTAATAAAGTATTAAAAGATGATGGGGGGCTTGGAATATTTAGATATAGTGAAGCTGATGAGCCATATTATAGGTCTTTAGTTGATGAAAAGGGTATTGTAGGTGAACTTGTTGTTGAATTCTCTTATCAATTATTGATGAGTAAGAAGTCACCTTTAAATAATAAGAAAAATATCAGTTTTTCAGATTTACTTTCATATGATGAAATTACACATCCTGATTTTTTAATACATCTAGTAGATTTTAAAAAGGATGAAGTTAAGGGTAATAGAATTTTAATTTCTGATTATAATAGTCAATTTGAATTATTAGATAAGAATCCTAATACTTATATGTGGGTATCATCTGTATCTAAGGATATTCTTTCAAAATATAACTTAATAGAAAGAAAATGTGGTAATAATATTTATAAAGATGTTTTGATAAATAGAGCTGCTTATCGATTTAGTGAATTAGATAGGGTATTTATTGAAGAACTTATTAAAGTAAAAAGAGAATATTTTAAGGTTTAATTATCTACCAAATGGTAGATTTTTTATTGATAAGGTATATATCTATAATGTGTATATCGATATTTGCAATACCTAATTGCGAATTAAGCAATTAACAGTTTTTTTTGACTTTGTTAAAATTTTAACGAAGTAAGGAGGTGAGACTGTGGATAGATGTGAAATATCAAAGGCAACTCTTGGTAGAATTCCAATGTATATCAACTATATTGAATCTTTATCAGAAGATGTTAAGAATATTTCAGCAAGCAAGATTGCTAAAGAATTAGGCTTAGGCGAAGTACAAGTAAGAAAAGATTTATCTTCGGTATGTAAAAATGGTAAGCCTAAGATAGGTTATGACCTTGTTGAACTTAAAAATTGTTTAAAAGATGTTTTAAGTTTCGATGGTGGTGGTGCAATTGTTGTTGGTGCTGGTAAACTTGGTAAAGCACTTCTGGAATATGGTGGTTTTGAAACATATGGAACAAAAATATTAGCTGGATTTGATAATAGTATTGCTGAACCAATTAAGTTAAATTCAGGAAAATATATTTTGCCTGTTGAGAAGATGAAAGAGTTTTGTAAAGACAATGATGTAAAGGTTGGTATTATCACTACACCGGCACAAGCGGCTCAATCAGTATTAAATAAGTTATATGAATGTAATGTTAAATTGATTTGGTGTTTTGCCCCATGTAGATTATATAAACCGGTAGATGTTGAAATACAATATGAGAATTTAGCATTATCCCTAGCTCACTTAAAATGGCAATCAAATAAAAAGGAGGTCTGATTTATGGAAGAAAGAAAAATCATTGACAATGTTGAAGCACTTGAAGAAGCACTTGTTCGTGTAAAGAAAGCACAAAAAGAATATGCTACTTATACTCAAGAACAAGTGGACAAAATTTTTAAGGCAGCTGCGATTGCTGCAAACCAAGCAAGAATTCCGCTTGCGAAATTAGCTGTTGAAGAAACAGGTATGGGTGTTGTTGAAGATAAGGTTATTAAGAATAACTATGCTGCTGAGTATATTTATAATGCTTATAAGAATACTAAGACTTGTGGTGTTATTGAATATGATAAGGCATATGGTATTAAAAAGATTGCTGAGCCAATTGGTGTAATTGGTGCAGTTATTCCTACAACTAATCCTACATCAACAGCAATATTTAAAACTTTAATTGCCTTAAAAACACGTAACGCAATTATTATTAGTCCACATCCTCGTGCTAAAAAATCAACTACTGCTGCTGCAAAGATTGTATTAGATGCAGCTGTAAAAGCAGGAGCTCCTGAAAATATAATTGAATGGATTGATGTACCAAGTCTAGATTTAACAAATCTACTTATGAAAGAATCTGATATCATCTTGGCAACTGGTGGTCCAGGAATGGTAAAGGCTGCTTATTCAAGTGGCAAACCTGCCTTAGGTGTTGGTGCTGGTAATACACCTGCTATTATTGATGATAGTGCTGATATTGTTTTAGCTGTAAGTTCTATCATTCATTCAAAGACCTTTGATAATGGTATGATTTGTGCTAGTGAACAATCAGTTATCGTTCATAAGAATGTCTATGATGCAGTTAAAGCAGAATTTGCTGCTAGAGGTTGTTACTTCCTTAAGGGTAGAGAACTTGAAAAAGTTAGAAAAACAATTTTAATTAATGGTGCTTTAAATGCTAAGATTGTTGGTCAATCTGCATATAAGATTGCGAAACTTGCTGGAGTTGATGTTCCTGAAGGAAGCAAGATTTTAATTGGTGAAGTTGAAAGTGTAGACTTATCTGAAGAATTCGCTCATGAAAAACTTTCTCCAGTATTAGCAATGTATAAAGCTGAAGATATCCAAGATGCTTTCTCTAAAGCAGAACATTTGATTGCTGATGGTGGTT
>CAVCTP010000118.1:0-4173 GCA_963605145.1 Tannerellaceae bacterium | reverse complement strand
TAAATTTGACATTATTGCTTATTTTGGGCTATATTATAGATGGTTATCGAGGTAGATAACTTTTTAAATACTTAAAAGGAGGGATTATGAAGGAAAGCAAAAAAGTAATTCTTACTTGTAGTATTTGTTTATCAAGAAATTATTCAATTAGTGTTAAAAAGAATAATGAGAAACGTATTGAATTAATGAAGTATTGTCCTAGATGTAATAAACACACATTACATAAGCAGACAAAGTAGGAGGCTCACATGAAGTGGTTTAGTTTTAGCGCTATAGCTAAAGAGATTGGTAAGATTCGCTGGCCTAAGAAGGAAGATTTAGTAAGTAATTCTATTCAGGTTTTGTTTTTTACCGCATTATTTGTTTTATTCTTTTCATTATGTTTAACAGTTATTACTTGGTTCTTAACAACGATAGGAGTTCTATAATATGGAAAATAAAAAAGAATGGTATGTTGTTAACACATATGCTGGACATGAGAATAGAGTAAAAGAAAATCTAGAGAAAAGACTAGAAACAATGGGTATCTCTGACAACTTATTTAGAATTGTAGTTGCCGAAGAGACACAAATTGAAGTTAAGAATGAAAAGAGTAAAGAAGTAGTAAAGAATATTTTCCCAGGTTACTTGTTTGTTGAAATGATTATGACAGATGAGGCTTGGTATGTTGTTAGAAACACTCCAGGAGTTACTGGATTTATCGGTTCATCTGGTGGTGGTGCTAAGCCAATTCCAGTTAAAGGACCAGAAATGGAAAAGATTCTAAGAAGAATTGGTCAATCTGATAAGGCTGTTGAAGTTGACTTTGCGGTTGGTGATAATGTTAAGATTCTATCAGGTCCATTCTCAGGTATGGAAGGTAAGATTGAATCAATGAATGATCAAACACAAATTGCAACTGTATTGATTATCTTATTTGGTAGAGAAACTCCTACTGATATAAATTATGTTGATCTAGCAAAGGCTGACTATTAAGGAGTAAATTTATGAAAATTGTATTATTAGTTATTTCTGTTTTATTAATATTGATTTCCTTACTACAAAGCGGTAAATCTGACGGCTTAGCAGCTTTTACAGGAAACAGTGATTTAGGTTTATTTAAAGATATGAAGGATCGTGGTCCAGAAAAGGTCATCTCTCATATCACATTAGCACTTGGTATTATATTTATGGTGCTAGTAATAATCATTAAGATTAATGAATAAGATAGTGAATTTATTTCACTATTTTTATTAAATTCAGTAAGATATTTATATGAAAGATATTGCAGTAAACAGAAAAGCTAGACATGATTATTTAATTGAAGAAACCTTAGAAGCAGGCATTGTTTTAGTAGGTTCAGAGATTAAATCATTAAGATTAGGTAAAGTATCACTTAAGGAAGCTTACATTAGTTTTAAAGATGGTGAGGCTTTTATTAAGGGTATGTCGATAGCTGTTTATAAAGAGGCTACTTATAACAATCATGATGAAACTAGAGATAGGAAACTTTTATTACATTCTAGAGAGATTTCTAGATTGGCTAATAAATGTAAAATACAAGGTTATACTTGTATTCCTTTAAAACTTTATTTTAATAAGGGTAGGGTTAAAGTTGAGATTGCTTTAGCTAAGGGTAAGTCTTTATATGATAAAAGACAATCTGATAAGCAAAGAACTATGGATTTAGCCGCAAAACAAGCTTTAAAGAGGTAGAATACCTCTTTTTTGTAATATAATGAATTGGTAGAAAGAGGTGTTAATAATGGATAAATTTATTGTTGAAATTAGTGCTAGACATATCCATGTAACTGATGAACAATTAGCTGCATTATATGGAGAAGGTCATAAGTTAACTGTTAAGAAAGAATTATCACAACCAGGTCAATTTGTTTGTGAAGAAAAATTAACTATTGTTGGTCCTAGAGGCGAATTAAAGGCTTCTATCTTAGGTCCTACTAGAAAAGCTGGACAAGTAGAACTATCATTAACTGATGCTAGAACATTAGGCGTTGATGCGCAAATTAGAGAATCAGGTGATATAGAAGGAACTAGTGGTATTAAACTAGTTGGTCCTGCTGGAGAAATAGAATTAGAAAAGGGTGTTATCGCTGCTAAAAGACATATCCATATGACTAAGGCTGATGCTGAAAAGTATGGTGTTGCCAATGGTGATATCGTAAATGTTAAAGTTGAAACAGAAAACAGATCTTTAATATTTGGTGATACTGTTGTTAGAGTTAGAGATGACTTTGCCTTAGCTATGCATATTGATACTGATGAAGGCAATGCTGCTGGTATTAAAGGTTCAGCTTTAGGCGAAATCGTTAAATAGGTGATTAAGATGGCTAAAGTAATTATTTGTAAGGATTATGAATTAGCATCTGATGCTGCTTTTGAAGAATTTAAACAATATTTAAAACCAGGTAAAGTTTTAGGTTTAGCTACTGGTTCAACTCCTTTAGGCCTATATGCTAGGATGGTAAAAGACCATAAGGAAAATGGTACAAGTTATAAAGATATTAAATCTTTTAACCTAGATGAATATGTTGGTTTACCAATAGAACATCCTGAATCATATTATTCATTCATGCATAAAAATCTATTTAATCAAATTGATATATTAGAAGAAAATGCTCATGTACCAAGTGGTTTAGGTGATATAGAAGAAAATGCTAAGAAATATGAAGCAATGATTGATTCTTGCCCTGTTGATTGTCAAATCTTAGGTATTGGTAGTGATGGACACATTGCTTTCAATGAACCAGGTACTGCTTTTGATTCACCAACTCATATTACTGAATTAGCTGAATCAACTATTAAAGATAATTGCCGTTTCTTCGATAATGATATTACTAAGGTACCAACACGTGCTATAACACAAGGTATTGGTACAATTATGAAGGCTAAAAACATTATCATTATCTGTACTGGCGCTAATAAGCAAGAAGCAGTTAAGAATATGCTTGAAGGTCCAATCTCTACAGATTGCCCAGCTTCTATCTTACAAAAGCATCCTAATGTAACTGTTATCTTGGATGAAGCAGCTGCTGCTAAATTAAATAAATAAAGGATAAAGCATCGCAAGATGCTTTTTAAAAATATGATTGATGGACATATACATTTAGAAAAAGGTCCTCTTAGTAAAGAATATGTTTATGAATTTATTAATGAGGCTATAAATAAGGGAATAGATGAAATACAGATTTTAGATCATAGCCATCGTTTCAAAGAATTTGCACCCGTATATGAAAAACATAGATTCATTAAAGAACAAGATGATTGGCTAAATTCTGATTTAAGAAATTCCTTAAGCGAATACATTGCTTTGATAGAACAGATGAAAAAGGAAAAACTTCCTATTAAAGTATCTTTTGGTTTGGAAGTTTGTTATCAAGAAGCGGAAGAGGATTTAATTAGAAATATATGTAGCACTTATAATTGGGATTTCTTAGTTGGTGCAGTACATGCGATTGATTATTATGTTTATGATTCTGCTTGGTCAGTAAGTGAATTATGGGAGAAATTTCCGGTTGATGATATATATAAAAGATATTATGAAACAGTCTTTAAACTTGTGCAATCAGATATATTTAGCCAATTAGCCCATCCTGATACTATTAAGATGTTTAATTATTATCCAAGTTATGATTTAAAACCAACTTATATCAAACTAGCCAAATTATTAAATGAACATAATATGAAAGTAGAAAATAATACAGGCTGTTATTATCGTTATCATCATAAAGATATGGGTTTATCTGATGAATTGTTAAAGATATTTAAAGATAATAAATGTCAATTGATTACTGTATCAGATGCCCATTATCCAAAAGATGTAGGTTCTTATATCAAAGATATTTGGGATAAAACAATGTCTTGAGCATTTTGCTTTATATAATTAAAACTATATAAGATAATTTAAGTGGAGGTATTTATTATGAAAATTATTAAAGAAGATGAATTTGATGAAATTATATCTTCAGGTATAAGTCTAGTTGATTTCTATGCTGATTGGTGTGGACCATGTAAGATGTTAGGACCAGTACTAGAAGATTTATCTAATGATTATCCTGATATTAAATTTGTAAAGGTTAATTGTGATGATAGTGAACAATTATGCGCAAGATATGGAATATTATCTATACCTACCGTATTTATATTTAAGGATGGTCAATTGATATCAAAAACTAC
>CAVCTP010000117.1:0-4175 GCA_963605145.1 Tannerellaceae bacterium | reverse complement strand
TATTGAAACGAAGCGCTTACAATTTTATAATATAAATAAGATTTAAAAGAAAAGGAGGAACGTCATGAAGGAAATCAATGTCTTAGTAGTTGATCCAGTAGGTTTACATGCTCGTCCTGCTACAGTAGCTGTGAACGCCGCAAGTAAGTTCAAATGTGATGTAAAAGTTTCTTTCAAAGAGAGATCAGTGAATATGAAGTCTATAATGGGCGTTATGTCTTTAGGTATTCCTACTCAATCTGAAATTAAAATCTCATGCGAAGGTGAAGATGAAGATGTAGCTATCACATCTATTGAAGAAATCTTAAGAACACAAAAAGTAATTCAATAATTAAACTAATGAAGGGAGAAAGATTTCTCCCTTATTTTTTTTGGAGAAGAAATATGGATATTAATAATAGATATAATGAATGGTTAAACCATCCTAATATAGATGAAGAATCAAAAAAAGTATTGTTGAATATGTCTGAAAAGGAACGCAACGATTGCTTTTATACTGATGTTCAATTTGGAACAGCTGGTATGCGTGGTCTAATGGGCGTTGGTCCTAATAGATTAAATATCTATACCATTAGAAAAGCTACCCAAGGTTACGCTAATTATTTAAAAAAGAATAATTTACATTCTGTAGCAATTTCTTATGACAATAGATATAACTCAAAAGAATTTGCTTTTGATTGTGCTAAGTTATTGGCAAGCAACAACATTAAAACATATATATTTGATAGTTTACGTCCTACACCAGAATTATCATATACCGTAAGATATTTTAAATGTGATGGTGGTATTATGATTACCGCATCGCACAATCCTAAAGAATATAATGGTTATAAATTATATGATGAAACAGGTTGCCAATTAATTCCTACAATTGCTGCTAAGGTTATTGAAGAAGTTAATAAGGTTGAGGATTATTTAAGTATTAAACCAAGTGACAATTATGATGAAACTTTAATTAATATTGTCAATACAGAGGTTGATAACGCTTATTATAAGGATGTTTTATCAATTCAATTAAGAAAAGATTTAAATAAGAATTTTAAGATTGCCTTTTCACCAGAACACGGTGCATCATATCATCCAGTAATGGATACCTTAAAATTAGCGGGTTATGATGTAAGTGAAGTAAAAAGCCAATCTACTCCAGATCCTGCTTTCTCTGGTACTAAGACACCAAATCCTGAACAAAGGCCTGCATATGATGAAGTTATAGAACTTGCCAAAGAAATTAAGGCTAAGTTAATACTAGTATGTGATCCAGATGGCGATAGGATGGGCGTTGGTATTTTACATAATAATGAATATGTTATTTTAAATGGTAATCAAACAGGTGCTTTATTATTAGAATATATTTTAAGTACCTATGAAGATTTAAATATTAAAATAGATAATCCATGTATGTTTAATACCGTTGTAACATGTGATGTTGGTGAAGCAGTTGCTAGATTACATGGTTGTGATAATGAAAGAACTTTAACTGGTTTTAAATATATTGGTGATAAGGTAAGACAATATGAAACAAATAAGAAAAAGACTTATGTCTTTGGTTATGAAGAATCATATGGTTCTTTAATTAAACCATTTGTTAGAGATAAGGATGCAACTCAAGCTTGTCTATTATTAGCTGAAGCATGCGCATATTACTTAAGTAAAGGTAAAACTTTATTAGATGTAATGAATGAGATATATGCTAAAGTTGGTTATTATTATGATGCTCAAATTAGTGTTATGCTTCCAGGAGCCGATGGCGCAATAAAACTACAAGAAATCATGAATAATATTAGAAATAATCCATTATCTTTCCCTGATGCAAAGACAATTAAGATTGAGGATTATAAGACACAAAAGATTTATGAAGATGGTAAAGTAATTGATTTTAAATTACATGATGTTTCTGATGTTATTAAATATTATTTAGATGATGGTTCTTTTGTGGCTATTAGACCTAGTGGAACTGAACCAAAATGTAAGTGCTACTTATCAATAAAAGATGTTGATATGGATAGCGCTAAGAATAAGTGTGATAAATTCTCTGAATATGTAAAGACTATCTTACAATGATTGAAGATATTAAGGAAAAAGCTTTAAAGGAAGGTGTACCAATTATCAAGGATGAGGGGCTCATCTTTCTTTTAAGTTTAATTAAAGAAAATAATTATAAAGATATTTTAGAACTTGGCACCGCTGTGGGATATTCTAGTATGGAAATGGCAAAACTAGATAAAGATATTCATATCGATACTTTAGAAAAAAATATTGATATGTATAATCAAGCAATTAAGAATATTGAGGATAATAATCTTAATAACCAAATTGAAGTACATTTTGGGCCAATAGAAGAATATAAAACTGATAAGATGTATGATTTAATCTTTGTTGATGCAGCTAAGGCTCAATATGGTAAATATATGGAACAATTCATTAATAATCTAAAACCCGAAGGTAAAATGGTTTTTGATAATATGATATTTCATGGTTTGATATATGATGTTGATAATATTCAATCAAAAAACCTTAGAAATCTTGTTAAAAAGATTATTAAGTTTAGACAACTTGTGCACAATGATGAGCGTTTTGATATAATGATGAATGACAATATTGGGGATGGAATTCTTGTTTTGTCTTGGAGGAAAAAGTGAAACCTAAAAACATCATGTTGCTTGGTTTTGTTAATCGTGCTGTCGAATATATTGATAAGCACATGGACGAAGAACCAGATGCACGATTGGCAGAATTAAAAAATATTGACCTAGCATCTATTAAGGATGAACTTGCGGATAATTTAGATTTATCTTTAGGTACTATGCAATCAACGATGTCAACATTACTAAAAGCTGGTAATGAAGCTTTTGATAGATTTATTGAAAATCATAGTCAAAAATCTATTTATGATGAAATAAATAGTATTTTTGATGAAGATAAAGATAAGCAAAAAGAAGAAGAAGATTTAGTATTAAATAATCAAGACAAACTCGCAAGCCTATTATCTTTTTATAATTTAGAAGATGATTTTGATATTGAAGAAGAATCTGAAGAAGAAGAAAAGCACGTAGAAGAAAGCAAAGAAGAAGTTGTTGAAAATAAAGAAGAAACAGAAGAAGAAGTAAAAGAAGATAAAGAAGAAGTAGTTGAAGAAGAAACAGAATATGAACTTTCTCCTGAAGATCATGAATTGATGCAAGAGATTGCTAAAAATGCTAGTTCTGAAGATGATACAAGACCTTTACCATTACATTATGATAAGAAGACCAATGAAGATATTGATTCTATCTTTAATGAAATAATTGAAAATGAAAATAATGATAAGGTTGAAGATGAAATAGAACCTTCAAAAGAAAATAATGAAGATAATGGATTAGTAGACCAATTACTTGAAGAATTACCGCCAATTGATACTACTTTAATTGATGAATTATTAGATAAGATTATCTCTGTTAAAGATGATAATGATATAGATACAACTAACGAACCTAAGCAAGAAGAAATATTACCAACTGATGATAATAATGATGTTTTAGGTAATAGTGAATTAATTCAAAATATTATTGAAAGTTCATTAAACCAAGAAGAAGTGGTTGAAGAAGTAAAAGAAACTGAGCAACCTTTAACAGAAGAAATTAGTGATGTAAATAGTAGCGAACTAGTTGAAAATATCATTGAAAATACTTTAAATCAAAAAGAAGATATTAATGATAATTCTGAAGAATTGATAGTAGAAGATGATACTAATGAAGAAGTATCATCAGCTGATGAAGATACAAATATTCCAGAAGATACAACAATTCAAAATGAAGATATAAATGATGATAATCATGTAGAAGAACAATCATCTACAAATGAAGACGTCAATGATTCTATTGAAGAAGAAGAACCAATTGAAGAAAATGAATTTATTAATGACTTTAATGATTATTTGGGACCTGTATATGCTCATGAGGTTATTGAAAATCCTTTAGTTGATATTCATTTTGATGAGCCTGTTGAAGAAGAAGAAACAAGCGACGAGATTTTTGATGGTTCAGTTAATGATCAAGAAGTAGTTGCTGGTAAAGTTATTGAAAATCCTTTAGTTGATATCAATCTTGAAGAACCTATTGAAGAAGAAACAGTTGATATTGTAGAACCAGCTGTTGAAGAAGATTCAAATGCTGAAGTTATTGAAGAAAATGTAAATG
>CAVCTP010000116.1:0-4201 GCA_963605145.1 Tannerellaceae bacterium | reverse complement strand
GGTCTACATTATATTTATTTATAAAAATATCAAGCATTTCTAGTAAAAATATTAGACTAATATAGATACTAATAGTGACCGCAAAATAGACATCATATTTATATGTATCTAGATTATCTTCCGATGTATCATCTATTTCTATATCACTAACATCAATGTCAGTTTTGGCTTTAAATTCATCCATGTTTTGTAACACTAAATCCATATACTGACTATAAGAATATTCAAAACCATCAATTATTTCTTCGGTAATAACCTTTTTTGCTTTTTCATATTTTTCATCTATATCTAAATCATCATCTTCAACAAACCATATTGAGTCTTTAACAAATCCTGGCAAATCTTCTAAATCATAGCTATTATATTCACATGCCAAATGAATTGCATATGCCTCTAGTTCATTCATCTTCGAAGCATAAGCATAAGCTAAATCATAATAATTTGAAGCATCGTCACTAACATCAATATTTTCTAATAATGCTTTTGAATATTCCTTATGATTGCCTGATTCACTATCATCATTAATCAAATAAGGATATTTCATTTCATAATAATAAGCATAGATATTGTCGTAAGTTCCACTTTCAATAAAATTAATTGCATTGTTTGAATATAGTTCAACACCATATATAAAAAGACTATAAACTTTATCCCTTATTTCAATAAAACGTTCACTTTCACTAATTTCAGTCTCTATTTTATTATTCTCAATATTTAATTCTTCATTATTAACTTTTATATATAAAAAGATACTTAATAGTAAAGTAAATATCGATATCACTATAATGAGTATTCTTCTTGTTTTTTCTTTCATAATTCATACAAATAGAAGCGACTAAGTCGCTTCTATTTAATTGGTAGCTTGTTCAATTATTTTGATACTCTTTTGTTTACTTGTATCTACTTTTATTAAGAAGTATCTTGTACTTGCTTCTTCGTCTGTTGTTGCCTGTCCAACTATCTTTATAACCTCATATAAATCAATTGGATAAGTTTCATCGTTTTCACTTATAGAAGCAAGCTTAGTTCTAGGTAAATATGAGTATATATATTCGTCTGCATCATCAGGATTAACTGTCTTAGTATAAGGAATTACAATCTTACATAATTCGTAACTTTCCTTTATTGCTAAAGTTGTGTCATCAGTATATTTAATAGTAGTTGGAATAATTTCTTCAACTAATGGTGTAACGTTATTTGTAGCTTCATTTTCACCTATACCTATATTGAATGAAGCTGTAATCTTAGGTGCTTCACTTTCTGATTCATCAGCTGTTTCATTACTTGTTATATAAGTTACAGTGATAGTCTTTGAAGTTTCGCCTTCATTTATTGTAATATTATCGCCATCCTTAATTGATGTAGTAGTTTCTCCATCTATAATAGATAAACTATATTGACTGTTATCAAGTGTTATAACTTCGCCACCATCTAATCTAGCCTCAACTATTAAACCTTCCATAGCATATGTATCATCTTCCACATAGCCATTTACCTTAGTAGGCAATTGTTTAATATTTATAGAAACTACTTCTGGAGCATCATGCTTTAATTCTTCAATATCATTAAAGATTATTTCATCAGCATCTAATGTTAAGTAAACTTCTAATACACCACCATAGTTACTATCATCTACTTTATATGGACTAATATCATATGGAAGACTATCTATTGTATTACCATTGTAAACAACTCTACTTAATTTATATGAAGAATATTCAGCAGGAACTATAGCACTTTCTTCAATTGTTATAGTCTTCTTAGCTATGTTAGTCTTTTCAGATTCACTTATTAAGTAATCTACAACTTCTGTAGATAATGCATCACCAGACCACAATTCATTGAATGTTGTATCAACTATTGATTCATATTCTGCATATACCTTGATTTGATAATCCCAAGTTACCTTAATCTTACCGAAGTTAGTAGTAATTACATAGTTATCAGCATTAGTTCCATCCAATAATTCATATGTGAAACCATTTTCACTAGTGCCAGGCTCTAATCTACTTGCATCAGCTGAAGAATAAATTGTAACTCCTTCGCCACTTACAAATGGAGCACTATTATATACTACTTCTTCACCGCTTCCTGTTCCTGTTACTGTTTCACCATCTACTTCACCACTTACTGTATATTCAAGTTTCTTATGTGGTTGTTCATCATATTTTACGCTTAAATCAGCAGAACTAATATCAATATAGCGTTTACCAATTACTAGACTCATGCTGTTATCTGGAGTCTTGTATAACAAGTAATTCTTAGTAATTACATTATCGCTATCTGTATTATCATTAACTGTCAAAACTACATAACCCTTAGTAATATAAGCACCAGCATCTACAGCCTTAGACAAAACATTTCCTTCATCATCATAATACTTATAAATATCTGTAGTAGTAGAAGTCATGTCATTAGGTACAGAATATATATTGTTCTTATCCTCGCTACTAGCAATTCTCTTATCAGTACCATCATAAACTGTATAAATATTATTAACTGATACTTTAGAAACATCTGGCTCTAAGTAGTATCTAATAACTACCTTTTCATTATCTTCATATGAAGGAGTAATTGTTACTGTTGAACCATTACCATGTTGAACTACTTCCTCAGTATCACCATTCTTATAGATGAAATCATATTCAACTAAATGATAATTTTCATATCCACTCACTGTCTTAAATTCAATAACAGCATATTGTTCATAAGCTTTATTATCTATTTGCTTTGACAATAAGTATGTATCAACATTACTTGTAGGTTCAATAGTCATACCTAAAGCATCCGAATCAAGAGCTTCTTCATATGATCTATAACGTACATAATATTCGACATCATAGTTCCAAGCTTCAATTGCAATATATTCAAAATAAACAACTTGATTATCAGACTCAGTTACACGATATCTTTGCATCGTATATTCTGGATAATAACCCTCAATTTCCTTAGCCTTAACTATAATATTGCTATTAACATATTTATCTTTTTCGATAGTATCATCAGCTAATATAGTCTTTTCTTCTTCATCACTCTTAAGAATATACTTTATAGTGACATCTCTAACTTCAACTTGTTCAATCTCACCTTCCTCATACCATTTGCAATATAAATCAATAGTTAAAGTATCACCATGAAGCTGTTGTGAGTTAATGAACTTGCTTGCCTTCTTTTCGGTATATGTACCATCAGAGTTATAAATCTTAATAGTTTCCGAACCATTTTCATCTAGATAATACCAATAAGAATCATCAAATACATAACCTGTTTTTACCGCTTTATATGCATCCTTAAGTGAACCATCATTATTAGCGATAATAGAATCTATTGTTTGTCCTTCTTCCTTAACAATACTACTTTGATGATTTGCAGCATCTATATAAGTTGCAGGATTCTCATTAACATTTGGATCATTAATATTGAAGTTGATAGTATATTCTCTTAATACATATCTCAAATATACAGCAACATTACTTGAAGGCATCTTAGAATCAAAATCAAATTCCTTAGTGCATGCTTGGTCAGAATAATATTTGCCATTCCAAGTATAAGTCATGCCATTTTCATCTCTTGTTAAAGCTATATCAGTAACTTTATGATTTGTTAAAGAATCTTCAAATTTAACACTTTGAGATTCAATATTATTACCATTTGTATCAATACTATCTTCTAAAACTCCACTTATAACAGAAACATAGTCTAAAGAATATTCTTTTCTCTTATAGCCAACATAGAGATCTCTTTCAGGGCTAACCGATTGTCCGCTACTAGTAGTATTCCATTTGCTTGGATCTGTATTGAAATTATAGGTGTAGTTAACTACTTCAAATCCTTCATACTTATTCGTAAATGAGAATTCGCCACCACTTTCAGAGTAGCCAATATCCCATTTTCCTTTTTCATACAAGCCATCTAAATTTTGCAAACAGAAATAGTACTTTCTGTTAGTATTATCGCTCGTCTTATAAATATAAATATCTTCTGTATTATATTCACTTGTATCAGGAGCTATAAATGCACCTAAAAATACAATGCCCCTTCCCTCGTATCCACGATAATAACTTAAAGAATATCTTTTTCCACCAGGCCATGAGTAACCATACATAGAAAATGGTTGTTCAAATAATCCAACGAAAGGATATTCTACAGTGCCGTACTTATATCTATCTCCAGTCCACTCTACATACTCATAAGTATATTC
>CAVCTP010000115.1:0-4257 GCA_963605145.1 Tannerellaceae bacterium | reverse complement strand
CAATTGGTGGTAATGCGACTGTAAATGCTACAAACAATGGTAGTAGTGCTGCCATTGGTAGCGGTTTTCATAGTGACCTAACATCAACAGGAAATATTACAATTCAAGATAATGCAAAAGTAGTAGCAAATAATAGTTCGGGCAGTTCTGCTATTGGCGCAGGAGCTGTCGGTTATTTAAAAGGAACTATTACTATTAAAGATAATGTATCTGTTACAGCCACTAGTAACAGCGGAAGTGCAACTATAGGTTCGGGATATACAAATGAATTAACTGGCAAAATTACAATTGGTGGTAATGCGACTGTAAATGCTACAAGCAATGGTAATGGTGCTGCTATTGGCAGTGGTGTTGATGCTTATCTAATGGGAGACATTACAATTGAAGATAATGCAACTGTAAATGCTATAAGCTATGGTGATGGCGCAGCTATTGGCGCAGGCGACGGCGAATATATGGGCAATGGTACTTTATCAGGAACTGTTGTAATTAAAGATAATGCTGATGTAATTGCTTTTGCAAATGGGAAAGGACCAGGAATAGGTGCAGGATCTTGGTCAGCCTTAGAAGGTAAAATAGAAATTACAGATAATGCAACAGTGATTGCTGTAGGAAATGACCAAAGTACAGGTATTGGCACCGGTAAAGACGGATTTATCAAAGAAAGCGGACAGATTATAATAAGCGAAAATGCTAATGTTACTGCTTATGGTGACAGCAACTATAACGGCAAAAATGGTGCTGCTATTGGAACATCAAGTTTGGGAGAAATGAAGGGAACAATCACTATTTCTGGCGATAGTAATGTTAAAGCAATTACAGGCACAAATGCAGCAGCAATTGGAACCGGAACAAGGATTGATCAAACTGGTAACAAAACAGCTGGCCAAATGTCAGGCAGTATTAACATTCTAGATAACGCTACTATAACTACTGGTACAAAAATATACGATAAGGTAGTACTTAACAAGAAAGTAGATCAAAGCACAGAAAAAATTACGTATACAATTACTTATACCAAATCTAATGAAAAAGGAATTATAGGTGAAGGTAACAAAGCAAGCCATGATACTGATAGAGGTAAATTCACTATAGCTACTGGTACAATTATCAACAATATAAACGGCAGCAACATAAATGCCCTTAAAGATTATATTAATTACCACTTAGATGAAAATGGTAATCCTACAAATTTAACTACTATAGTAAGTAAACCTAGAAAAACAAATAATTCTACAAATAATAATGTAGCATCTGATGATAATACTGTAGAAGAAACAAAGAAGAGCAAGGTATTTAAGAATACTGATACTACAGAAAACAATGAAGATACATCTTCAACAGAAGAGACAACTACTATTATTCCTAATGCTAATAATGAAACTTCAAAAACAGAAGAAGTTGTTATTGATACAAATCAAATAACAAATACAACAAACAATATCTACTTATGGTTAATACCATTATCTATAATATTAGTTGCTGTATTAATTCTTTCTAGAAGAAGAAAGACAAATAGTTAATATCTAACTAATAAGTAACACTTAATAAAGCAGTTATAGATAACTCAATAAACTATAACTGCTTTTGCTTCTAATAAGGATTTGTATAAAAAAACAATAATAATTCAAAAGTTTAATTAAAAGAATGAATAAATAATGAAAATAAATAAAAATACTTTGTTTTAAAGTTTATAATGTTTATTAATATACATATAAAAAAGGAGAATTTAATGGCAAAGATTATTTATGAACCTTCACACACTTTTAATGAATATTTATTGATACCAGGAAGAACTACTAAGGAATGTACTCCTGCGAATGTTAATCTACAAACACCTTTAGTTAAATTTAAAAAAGGTGAGAAACCTAGTATAACAATGAATATTCCTATGGTTAGTGCAATCATGCAATCAGTATCAGGACCTAAACTTGCGACTGCTTTAGCAGCAGAAGGTGGTGTATCATTTATCTTCGGTGCTCAAACAATTGAAAATGAAGCAGCTATGGTCGCAAAGGTAAAAGCTTATAAGGCTGGCTTTGTACCAAGTGATTCTAATATTACTCCTGATGCAACATTAGAGGATGTTATTAAACTAACTGAAAAAACAGGTCATTCAACTATTGCGGTTACGGAAGATGGTACAAAGAATGGTAAGTTAGTAGGACTAGTTACTTCTAGAGATTATCGTATTTCTAAGACACCATTAAGTACTAAGGTTAAAGAGTTTATGACTCCACTTGAAACATTAATTACCGCAAAAGATGATGTAACACTTTCTCAAGCTAATGATATTATTTGGGAACATAAATTAAATACTTTGCCAATTGTTGATAAAAAAGGTAATTTAAAAGCCTTTGTATTTAGAAAAGATTATGAAACACATAAAGACCATCCAAATGAATTATTGGATAGTAAGAAAAGATATATTGTAGGTGCGGGAATTAATTCTCGTGATTATGAGGAAAGGGTTCCAGCCTTAGTAGAAGCTGGTGCTGATGTATTATGTATTGATTCATCAGAAGGATTCTCTGATTGGCAAAAAGAAACTCTAGCATGGATTAGAAAGAAATATAAAGGAAAAGTTAAATGTGGTGCTGGTAATGTTGTTGATGCTGATGGCTTTAACTTTTTAGCTGATGCTGGTGCAGACTTTGTTAAAGTTGGTATTGGTGGTGGTTCTATTTGTATTACCAGGGAAACAAAGGGTATTGGTAGAGGCCAAGCAACAGCACTTCTAGAAGTATGTAAAGCAAGAGATGCTTATTATAAAAAGAATGGTGTATATATTCCGATCTGTTCTGATGGTGGTATTGTTTATGACCATCATATAACTCTTGCTTTAGCTATGGGTGCCGACTTTGTAATGTTAGGTAGATACTTCGCAAGATTTGATGAATCACCAACTGATAAAGTTATGATTAAAGGCACTTATTATAAAGAATATTGGGGCGAAGGTTCAGCTCGTGCTAGAAACTGGCAAAGATATGATATGGGTGGCGATAAGAAACTACAATTTGAAGAAGGTGTAGATTCTTATGTTCCATATGCTGGTACATTAAAAGAAAATGTTAGATTAACTACTTATAAGATTAAATCAACAATGTGTAACTGTGGTTGTATAGATATTCCAAGTTTCCAAAAGAATGCTAAATTAACACTAGTCTCATCAACTTCAATAGTTGAAGGTGGTGCTCATGATGTTCTATTAAGAAACAATGTTACGGAGGGTAAATAAGATGGATTTAAGACCAGAAAGTTTAAAAAGAATCACAACTAAGAAACAAGCAGAGAAGTTCATTAATGAACAAGTAAAACAAATTAAGCAACAAGTTCAAGATGATAAAGTTTTACTTGCTTTATCAGGTGGTGTAGATTCAAGCGTAGTTGCTGCCTTATTAATTAAAGCTATAGGCAAGAATCTAGTGTGTGTACATGTTAACCATGGTCTATTAAGAAAAGGTGAACCTGAACAAGTTATTGAAGTATTTGAAAAGAATATGGGTGCTAATCTTATTTATATAGATGCTTCTAATAAATTCTTAAAAGAATTAAAAGGAGTAGATGACCCAGAAAAAAAGAGAAAGATTATTGGTAAAGTATTCATTGATGTATTTGCTGCAGAAGCAAAGAAATTAAAGGGTGTTAAATATCTAGCCCAAGGAACAATTTATCCTGATATTCTAGAATCTAATGGTGTTAAAGCACATCATAATGTTGGTGGTCTACCAAAAGATTTAAACTTTGAATTAGTAGAACCACTTAAATATCTATATAAAGATGAAGTTAGAGTAGTAGGTAAAGCTCTAGGATTACCTGAAAGTATGGTTATGAGACAACCATTCCCAGGACCTGGTCTAGGTGTAAGATGTGTTGGTGCTATAACAAAAGATAGACTAAATGCTTTAAAAGAAGCAGATGCTATTGTTAGAGAAGAAATAGGAAAGTTAAAAGTAAAACCTTGGCAATATTTCTGTGTTATCCCCGATATGAAGTCAACAGGTATCAAGGATGGTAAAAGATATATGGGTTGGGCAGCAGTAATCCGTGCTGTTAATACCAAGGATGCTGTAACAGCTAAGTCATATGAAATACCATATAAGACCCTATATACAATAAGAGATCGTATCATCAATGAAGTTGATGGTATCAATAGAGTTCTTTGGGATTACTCAGATAAACCTGTATCTACAATAGAGTGGGAATAACGGATTAAAATGCCGAAAGCCTGTATTTATGCGGGTTTCCGGCATTTGT
>CAVCTP010000114.1:0-4329 GCA_963605145.1 Tannerellaceae bacterium | reverse complement strand
AAGATTTAAGATATCACCATGTAGTTCTATAACACTCATCTTATCTTTATCTTGTTTTTCTATTATACAAGCATAACCATTTTTCTTTATAAGATTACCATTAAACTTACTACAATCAGATGTAACAGATTCATCTAAAACTGTATCATTTATTTTATATGTTCTATCTCCTACATCTAAACAATATAAAGTTAATTTACTAATAATAGCATCATCACTATTAATAGTTTTATCTTTTAGATTTTCAATATCTACTTTACAAAATAACTTATCAAAAGAATATACATTAATATCCTTAATTGTTTGATTTGCTTCTAATGTATCTTCAACATCTAAATCAAAAGTATATTTTAAATATTCAATATTGTCATAACCAACAGTAAAAGAATAATCATCAACATATAAAGTAAAATAATCACTCTTAAATGAACATGAGCACAATAAAAATATAGATAATAAAAGGATAATCCTTTTCAACATAAACTATTTCAATATAGATTTAGAAGCTAATATATCAACATCTAAATCTAAGATATTCTTAACTACAACATCACCTAATTTAATAGGTGCATTTACTTCAATACCCTTCAAGGCCTTCATCGCATCCATAATTTTATCTTTAGGAAGAGGCTTAGAAGATATAACTGGTAATCTTTCATATTTAATAGAATTAATCTTTAAAGTAGTAGTTAAAGTTCTAACAGGGTTGCTCATTTCCTCAATGGCATATTTTTCCCCTCTAGGGCAACTATTACCTGTAACTACAAATTTACCATCAACATTTTCAATACTTAGATGGCATCCTTTTGGACAGTTAATACAAATTAAATTCATTCAATTACCTCCCAATTTAGTTCACCATCTAAATTAATTAAATCCTCTTTTTTAATTATTACCTTTTGCATTTCACTAGGTACAATTCCAGGTTTCTTAATCTTCTTATCAAAACCATTTCCATAAATATGTATTTCACATTCTTTAAATACTTTTCTAACTCTAAACATGAAAGTAATATCTTTATTTAAATGGAAAGATTGAGGAACAATATAAGACATGCCATTTCCTAAGTTATTTTTAATTACATTATTATCATCATTATTATTTAAGATATAACTTGCTACAGCCTTACCACATCTTCTTGCTTCTTCAGAAACATAATCAACTAAATCATGAACATGTAAAGCATTGCCACAAGCAAATATGCCTTTAATAGATGTCATATAATTATCATCTACGATTGCTGATTTAGTTTTAGGATCTATCTTGACACCTAATTGTTCTATTAAATTAATCTCAGGAATTAAACCAACTGATAATAATAATAAATCACAAGGGATATTTTGTTCACTGCCTTCAATCTTTTGTAATTTATCATCAACTTCAATTAAAGTAATTGATTCTAGTCTACCTTTACCATGAACAGATTCTACTGTATGAGATAAATATAGTGGAATATTATAATCCTCTAGACATTGTTTAATATTTCTTGCCAAGCCATTAGAATAAGGCATAATCTCGGCAACACCAATTACCTTTGCCCCTTCTAAAGTCATTCTTCTAGCCATAATTAAACCAATATCACCACTGCCTAGAATAAAGACATTCTTACCTACTAATATTCCCTGTTTATTACAATATTTTTGCGCAGCACCTGCGGTATAGATACCTTCTAATCTATTACCCTTAATACCAATTGCTCCAGCAGGTCTTTCTCTACAACCACAGGCCATAACTATAGCCTCAGCCTTTAATTTAATTAAACCTTGAGTTGATTGAATTGTTACAATATTATCCTCTTCAATATTAATAACGCTAGAATCATACATAAATTTAATATTTTCATTATCCTTAATTAAAGAATAATATTTTTCTGCGTATGAAGGACCAGACAATTCTTCATTAAAAGTATGTAAACCAAAACCATTATGAATACATTGTTGTAAGATACCACCATATTCAAAATCTCTTTCTACAACAATGATATCCTTAATGCCATTTTCATAAGCCCCTAAAGCACAAGCAATACCAGCAGCACCGCCACCTACAATAAGTAATTGATGTTTCTCCATTATAGGTCCTCCTTGGCAATAGAACTAACAACTTCTGAACCCTTTTTATTTAAACGAATATCCTTGATATCCTGTTTAGATTCATTCGCAAGTATCTTAAATACCTCTGGTTCACAAAAACCACCTTGGCATCTTCCCATACCTGGACGAACTCTCATCTTAATAGCTCTTATAGTTCTTGCCCCACATTTTCTATTAATACAATCCTTAATTTCACCTAAAGATATATTTTCACAACGACATATAATCTTACCAAAATCAGGATCTTTATTTATTAATTCTTGCTTCTTATCATCAGACATCTCATTTAATCTAATAAAAGCTTCTCTTCTAATATATTCATTCTTTTTATTAATATTAAATTTAGGATTAATAATATTCTCAACTACATCCTTAGCAATAGCAGGAGCCGCTGAAATGCCTGGCGATTCAATGCCAGCTACATGGATAAAATTATTAATTTGATCATCTTCTTGAATATAAAAATCATTCAAATCAATATGAGGTCTAAGACCTGCATAATTGTGGATTATCTTATTAAAAGGAATATTCTTAATAGTTTTATTTATTTCCTTTTTAACATAATCCAAACCACTACCAGTTGATACATCATCTTTATCTTCGCAATAATCTGAATTAGGTCCTAATAAAACATTATGATGAACAGTTGGTACTGCTAGTACTCCCTTTCCTTTTGCAGTAGGAATAGGATATATAACATGATTTACTAATTGTTTACCAGTATGGTCTAAAACATAATATTCACCTTTTTTAGCTTCTACTTTATAAGGCGATACTCTTAACATATTAGTAATATTGTCACAATATACCCCAGCACAATTAACTAATACCTTAGTTTCAATTTCATCATTGATAATAAATTTATCATCAACCTTCTTAATATCCTTAACTTCATAATCTAATTTAAGTTCTACATCATTTAACATAGCCTCTTCCATAGCAGCTATTGTCAATTCCCAAGGACTAATTACCGCTGTTGTAGGTAAAGATAAAGCCTTTGTAACATTATCACTTAAATTACTTTCTAATTCTCTAGCCTTTTCACCACTTAATACTTCATAAGGAACATTTCTTTCAATACATTGGTTAACTAATGTATCTAATTTCTCCTCCTCATCCTTACTAGTTGCCACTACAAAAGCACCAATTGGATCATAGGCAACCTTTAATTCCTTACATAAATCCGCATACATTCTATTACCTAATAGATTGTATTTGCATTTTAAAGTACCACTTTTAGGATCATGGCCAGAATGAACCATGGCACTATTGGCCGCTGTTGCCCCACATGCAACATCACTTTCTTTTTCTAAAACTAAAACATTTAAATTATACTTGCTTAATTCATGAGCTATTAATGAACCAGTGATTCCAGCTCCTATTATCGTAACGTCATACATACCTTCATTATAAAATAAATTAACAATATTTCACCTAAAACTGTTATTTATACTCCTTTCTTTCCACTTCTTTTAATAAAACTATCTCTCTTTCATCGCTTCTATATTCTACACATGTTTGTAGTGTTAATAATTTATCATTATAGTTAATGTCTACACCCGTATCATATAAAGCATTCTTTTTAACATTAGCAATATAGTTATTAAACATTGTTTCGGTGTAGTTAGGAATATAAAATTCAAAACCATCTTCTGTATAATAAAATGATTCTTCGTCACTTGTTTCATAAATCAATTGACAATAATATACATAAGCTACTTCATATTCTCTTATTTCATTTTCTAAATATAATTTAACTTTCTTATTAGCCTCATAATTTTCTTCATCAATTAATTTAGCCAATGGAGTAAACTTGTGAGTTCTACTTTCATCAAAACTTTCATATACATAGTGACCTATTAAAACAAGATTTTGGTCATCTAAAGTATTATTAGAATCTAAAAAAACTGTACCCTCTCTATCATATTCCATAGTTTTCCAATTGGTATGAAAATATGTATTATTATCGCTACCTTGTACAAATGGTAAATCAATAAGACTTGATTCAAACTTAATAGTTCCAACATAATCTTTGTTGATTGCACTATTTTCATTCCACAGTGTTTCCATCAATGCTTTATCTTCATCTATTGACTCTACTATATCTATTGTTTCATCATCTAAATCTTTATCTGTTTCAACAAACCACAAAAAAGGATCAAATAATAATATAAGTACACCAAATATGATTAATATAAATAAAACTATTACACCAATTAATTTATTTCTTTGACTCTTA
>CAVCTP010000113.1:0-4380 GCA_963605145.1 Tannerellaceae bacterium | reverse complement strand
GAGGCGATATCGTTAAAGTTTTAGATAGTGATGAAGAATATTGCGAAATATTAATCGATGGTAGATGCGGAAAAATAAAGAAAAGTTATGTCAGATTAGATAGCGAAGAGGCATATGAGGCTTGGGATGGCTATGCTAAGAGTAATATTAGAATCTATAATGATTCAGGTTTGATTAAAAGATGTAAATTAAATGAAATATTACATATTGTTGATGAAATAGACGGCAAATATGTTGTTGAACTAGAAGATGGCTCATTTGGCTACGCTGATATGAATAATGTTTCTAAAACAAAGAATAAAGTTTATGTAGCACCTAAACCATCTACTCAAGATAATAATAACGATACTACACCAAACTATAGTGGTGGTGGCAGCAGCGGTGGAAATGAAAGTAGCACACCTGCACCAGCTGAGCCAACACCTGCGCCAAGCGAAGAATGGACACCAGAGGTTTTGTGATGAAAAAGAATAAGGTTTTATATTATATATCTTTAGTACTTGGCTTAATATTTATCATTATTGGCTCTACTTTATTAATTAAAAATATTAGTAAAACTAGTGGTATAGGCGAAGAATATATTGAAAATAAAAGAATATATTTAAATGGTGATATTGAAGTTGTAGAAGATGCATATGATGATGAATTCAATATAGCTATTGCTTCACCAATTTTAGTTAGAAATGTTGAAATGGTTCAATATTATAAAGATGATAAAGGTGTAAGAATGGTATTAGCCAATTATCCTATAGCATCTTTTGATGATTATATTAATCCGGAGTTTTCTAATATAACTAGTAAGGTATTTTATGGAAAGTCTACAATTAATAATATCGTTTTAGATGAATCTGTCTTAGAACAATTATATATAAATGATTTTGATAATCCTTTAACATATAAACAAGTTGAAGATTTACCTATAGAAAATGGCGATGCTTATAATTTGGTTTACAATAATGGAACATATGTAACAGCATCTGATGAATGGCAGTTAGGTGATATTAGAGTTACTTATTATTATCTAGATGAAGATCAGTTAAAGGATTTTACTATTGTTGCTGAATGTAGTGATAATAAATTAATAATGGATGATGATTCTATAGTATTAAATGAATATAAGAGTATTAATGATATAAAGAATTTATTAAAAAGTAATTTAACATTGATGTATTTAAGTTTTGGATTAGGTATTTTATTTGTTGTAATAGGATTACTATCTAATAGAAGCAAATATTAAATTATGTCAAAAGCGTTTTTATTATTAAAATATGTTAGAATTAAGTAAGCGTGAAAGGATATTGTTTAAAACAATAATTATAAATATGAGAGAATTTTATGAAGCAATAGGCGGAAATTATGATGAAGTAATACAAAGGCTTCCTTCGGAAGCACTTGTTAAGAAATTTGTTTTAAAGTTTAAAGATGATCCTTCTTATAATGACCTTGTTAAGGCAAAGAAAGATAATAATATAGAAGCTGCTTTTCTTGCGGCTCATACTTTAAAAGGTGTTGCAGCAACTTTAGGCTTTACGCAGTTATCTGAAAAAGCATCAGACTTAACTGAACAATTACGTCCTAAGCAAGCAATGGCTGATGATAGTTATTTTAAGGCTGTTGATGAAGCTTATGAAAAGGTAAGTAAGGAATTAAATAAAATCGAAGAATAATAGGTGTTGAGATGAATAAGCAAAGAAAGATACTTATAGCTGATGATTCTAAGATAAATCAAGAATTTATTAGTGAGATTCTTGGTGACAAGTATCAATATACTTATGCCAATAATGGGGCAGAAGTTATTGAATATTTAAATAACAACTTAGATGTTGATATTCTTTTGCTTGACATAAATATGCCTATCATGAATGGTTTTGAAGTTTTAGAAACTATGAATGAAAGACATTGGATTGAAGAGATTCCAGTTGTTGTTATTTCTGGAGAATCTGATACAGAATTCTTAAGAAAAGCTTATGAATTAGGTGCTACAGATTATATTCCTCGTCCTTTCTCTGATATTACTGTCCAATCCCGTGTAAAGAACACTTTAACAATTTATACAAAGCAAAAGCAACTTGTCCAATTAGTTGAAGAACAAGTATATGAAAGAGAAGAATTATCTAATACGATGATTAATATCTTCTCGCATACCGTTGAACAAAGAAATTTTGAATCAGGTAAGCATTCATTAAATATTCGTAAGATTTCTGATATGCTTCTTCATGAATTAATGAAGATAACTGATCAATATCATTTAAGTGAAAAGTCTATATCAATTATTGCTTCTTTATCAACATTCCATGATATAGGTAAGATTTCTATTCCTAGAGCTATCTTAAATAAACCAGGAAAATTAGATCCTGAAGAATGGGAAATAATGAAAACCCATTCTGCTAAGGGTGATGAAATAATTGCTTCGGCAGAGATTCCCCAAGATACATTTGTTGTTAAGACAGCAAGGGCGATATGTCGTTGGCATCATGAAAGATGGGATGGTAAGGGATATCCTGATGGCTTAGTTGGTGATGAAATTCCTATTTCTGCTCAAGTTGTTGCGATGGCCGATTGTTATGATGCTTTGACAAGTGAACGTAGTTATAAAAAGGCATTTAGCCATGACGTAGCAATTGAAATGATTTGTAATGGTGAATGTGGTAGTTTTAATCCGCAATTAATTCAATGTTTAAGAGTTATTTCACCTGAATTAAAGAATGCTTTACAAGATGATTTTTCAGAGGACATTGAAAAGAAAAATGTTGAAGTATTAACTAAAGAAGCATTAACTAATAAGGAATTACCATTAGATGATCGTTCTAGTCGTTTATTTGAAAATGAAAAAGTAAAGAAGGAATTCTTTATGAAACAAGCTGCTGGTATACAATTTGAATTTGATATTCCTAGTAGTAAGGTCACTTATAATGATTGGGATAACAAGATTAGTGGCAAATCATTCTATTTCTCAGAATTAGGTGAAAAGGGAATATTATCACAAAAAGATCATCTTAAATTCTTAGAAAATTTAAGTAAGACAAGTCGTGAAAAACCGGATTTTTCAATGGATGTTTTAATTCTAGTTAATAATACTTATCGTTGGCATAGATTAAATGTATTAACAGTATGGCCTATTAGAGGTAATGAATATATCAGTATATTAGGTCAATATATTGATATACACGATGAAGTTACTGCTAATGCTTTGGATTATTTATTAGCTAATGAACAATTAAGTACGCTTTATAACTATTTAAAGAAGATATTTAAAGTGGTTAGAATTATTGATCCAAGTACACATAAGGAACTTACTTTTGGTTTAGATGGTGAGATTATTAAGACTGATGCTAACTGTAGTGATTATTGGGATAAGAATAACAAATGTGAAAATTGTGTCTTTATTAATAAAAAGAGTCCTTCAGGAATTGTTACCCATTTAGAAACTAAGGATGGTATTTTATATTCCGTTATTTCTAAAACAGGAACAATAAAAGGACAAGGTTATGTATTACAAATGGGTTTCCCAATGGATAATTCATGTTCTACAAATGATTTAAGTGATTTACCTGAACGTACTCGTGTACTAATGCTTAATTTCTATAAAGATGGTACAACTGATGCTTATTCAAGGATTTATTTAGAGGATTTTGAATCAAGTGTTATTAATTCGGATGCATTAATAATGTGCGATATCGATAACTTTAAAAAGATAAATGATAATTATGGTCATTTAGCTGGAGATGCAGCACTTAGAAGTATTGCTTCAATATTAAAACAAGAAGTTATTAATAAGGGTGTGGTAGTACGATATGGTGGCGATGAGTTTATTATTATATTCCATAAAATAAGTGATCAAGAATTTGAAGATACAATGAGAAATATAAAGGCTAAAATCAGTGATGTATATCTTGAAGAATACAATTTACATTTCTCAGCAAGTATTGGTGGTACTCGTCAAAAGGGAACTTTAAAAGAAATGGTTGCTGCTGCTGATAAACATATGTATGCCAATAAATCTCGGCAGGGTAAATAAAAATATATCAAAATAACAAGAAAGTCAGTAAAATCTGGCTTTTTTAATTGGGAAATCAAGTATAAGAATAAAAAAGTGATATAATCAATTTTGGTTCGGCAAAGTCACGAATTTATTAAAAAAGGAGGCATTTATGGACAAAATTAATTTAGAAAAATATGGAATTAATGGTGTGAAGGAAATTGTATATAATCCTGACTACGACGTTTTATTTAATGAAGAAACTAAACCTGGATTAGAAGGTTATGAAGTTGGTCAAGTTACTGAACTTGGTGCAGTTAATGTCATGACTGGTATTTATACTGGTAGATCTCCTAAAGATAAATATATAGTTATGGATGAAAATTCTAAGGATACTATTT
>CAVCTP010000112.1:0-4389 GCA_963605145.1 Tannerellaceae bacterium | reverse complement strand
ACACCTTTTTGTAGTACTTTTTACCCTAAATTTACACCTTTTTGTATAATTGTGAATTTGTCTCTTGGTTTGATATGAACATAGAAAAAACAGCAAAATGCTGTTTAGTAAGATTAATAAATCACTTTTCTTTCTTTATATGTTGCTCATGAATTTCAATTAAATCATCAATCGCAAGTTCAGGATCCATTGTATGAAACATCATATAATTTCTTTTCATTGTTTTGAAATTAGCTTGACGATATATTTTAGAACTTGGTTCATTTTTGTAGTAGTGCCAGTAACGATAAATATATCCCATCCAATACATTACTTCTGAAGATATAGGAGTAGTAGAAGAGGGAATCTTACCATTACTATTATCAATGGTTTCTTCTAATAAATATTCCTCTCCGGCCCATTGCATTCTGTTGTAAGTAGAGTCTAATGCTTTAGCTACATCCGACCTCATAAAATAGGAAACAAATTTTTCACTATCATATCCTTGCTTAGAAGATAATTCAAATAAACGACCTTGTATATCACATAGTTTTAAAGCAATACAATCCATGTTATTTCTCCTTTGCTTGCTCTAGTATTTCATCAAAGAACAGACCTTCTCTACGATAGTTCTTACAGATTTCATTAGCAATTGAAATACCTTTAATACGATTTTCTTCACTGATATCTTTAATAAATTTTCTTTCTAGATATGAGATAGGTATTTCTTTTTCAATACGCACAGCATCACAAGCCTTTTGTGATATAGCTACATATTGTTTGCCTAATTGAAGTGCTGATAAACTTTTAATTAAAGCTTGGTCCGTAATATTACCAAGGAAGAAATTATCAAGTACATAAAACATTCGATCATTGGCGATATAACCAGTAATTAAATCTTTATTTAAATTAATCTTTTGATATTTTTGAAAGAACTTAGTTCCTTTTATACTATTCATTTTTCCTCTATTTAAAGCAACAAACATTGCCCATGATAAATCAGCAGGAATTTCAATGTTTGAAAGATTATCTAAAGAAAGAGATACAATATAGAACTTAGATTTCTCAAAATCACAAATTAAAGTTAGTGGTTG
Organism: Tannerellaceae bacterium; assembly: GCA_963605145.1. Classification (GTDB taxonomy): domain Bacteria; phylum Bacillota_I; class Bacilli_A; order Erysipelotrichales; family Erysipelotrichaceae; genus Colivicinus. Next base: position 3,316 of record CAVCTP010000112.1, on the reverse strand, counting down.
CAAGGGATCTGTGCCCATATAGAACCCTGCACCAAAGTCACACTTTTCGCGACTAATAGGTGCAATATTACCTTCAATGCCAAACTTAGAACCATGATATAAAATTATGCGATCTTCACAATTCGGAATCTTTTTAACTTCATCTTCTACTTTTTTAATAAGAATATCTGAAAAAGAAATATTCATCTTCTTACAGAATTCATAAATCTCAGTTTGTGCGAGTTTATTAGGAATTGTTTTACCGTTTTCCCATCTATTAACTGTGGCAAAACTTGTTCCTAATTTATCCGCAAACTCTTCTTGACTAAGACCAACAGTAGTTCGTATATTTTTAATAAGTGTTTTCATTCTAAACTCCAATATAACATTTGATATATATTAAATTATATATTATGTTATATAAAATAAAAAATGTTTATAAAAAAACAACTAGTTTATTCTAGTTGTTAACGTTTGTTTTGAAGTATTTCTTTAGTACTTTGAATGTTTCATCACTGATATCGTGTTCAATATGACAAGCATCTTCTAGTGCTATCTTTTCACTTACTCCTAGATTAATTAATAGACCAGAGATTACTTGATGTTTTTTATATGTATCGTTAGCAATTTTCTTACCAGCTTTTGTTAGATTAATAAAACCACTTTCATCAACAGTTATTAATTCTTTATTTTGAAGATTCTTCATGGCAATACTTACACTAGGTTTAGAGTAGTGAAAATGTTTTGCGATGTCGATAGATCTAACAGCTTTATTATCTTTTTGAAGTAATAGAATTGCTTCTAAATAGTCTTCAATTGATTCACTGTGATTCTTTTTTGTTTTGTTCATTTTAATGCCTTTTTCTTTTATAGGGAATATTTTTAATAATTAAAAATATTGTTACCCATTACAATTAGTATAAACCAATAAGTAGTTAGATGCAACTAACTACAAGGTGATTATAATGGCTTAAAATAAGCAAAAAAGTGTAGTCTTTTTATTTGTTTTGATGAAATAATATAATCATATTAAAGGTGAATGATATGGAAAAATTAGGTAAGAAGTTTTGGCTAGCAATGTCTATATTTGGTTTAATGGGTCAAGTTGCTTGGGTAGTAGAGAATATGTATTTTAATGTATTCATCTATAAGATGTTTAATGCTAGTGCTAGTGATATTTCAACTATGGTTATGGCTAGTGCTGTTATGGCGGCAATTACCACAATAATCATGGGAATGATATCTGATAAGGTTGGTAAAAGAAAAATATTTATGTCAATTGGTTATATTTTCTGGGGTATATCAATAATAAGTTTTGCTTATATTAAAAATGTAACTATGACTATATTCATGGATTGTGTTATGACCTTCTTTGGTTCTACTGCTAATGATGCCGCTTATAATGCGTGGTTAACAGATAGAGGAGATAAATCAAATAGAGGATTAATAGAAGGTATTAATTCTATGATGCCATTAGTTGCTATACTTGTGGTATTTGGTGGCTTTATGGGCTTTAATTTAGATGATCCATCATCTTGGACAAAAATCTATTATATTATCGGTGTTGCCACAACCTTAATTGGTATATCAGGATTATTCATTATTGAAGAAAGTCCAACTTTAGAAAAAACTAAAGATAATTGTATTGAAACTTTAACTTATAGTTTTAAACCATCAACCTATAAAGAAAATAAATATTTATATCTTCTATTATTCTGTTTTGCCTTATTTGGTATTTCTATTCAAGTATTTATGCCATATCTAATAATCTATTATGAAAAGAGTTTAGGATTAACTAATTATGTATTAGTATTAGCTCCCGCTATTTTAATTGCAGCATTAATTACTGCTATATATGGTAAGACATATGATAAGTATGGTTTTGATATATCAATTAAAGCACCAATATTAATGCTTATTGTTGGATATGTAATATTATTTACTTTTAAAGCAATTGTTCCAGTATTTATTGGTTCTCTATTAATGATGGCAGGATATTTATGCGGTATGGCTATCTTTGCCGCAGGAATTAGAGAAAACATCCCTCAAAATAGAGCTGGCCAATTTCAAGGTGTAAGAATAATATCTCAAGTATTTATACCAGGATTAATTGGACCATTTATTAGCGCAAGGGTATTAAAAAATGCTGAGATGATAATTAATTCTGATGGTACAAGTTCGTTCTTGCCAAATCAGAATATTTGGTTAGCAGCATTAATTGTAATTGTTATCTTAGCAGCAGTATTAATATATATTGAAAAAAGAAAGAAATTAAAAGCCTAGGTCAGTCCTAGGCTTTATCTTATTTGTTGTTCTTGTAGAAACGCATGTTCTCGTAATATTTATTTACGGTGTTATTGAATTCTTCCCAAAGAGAATCTTCGTTGTCTTTTCCAGCAAAGCCAATTGCTTTCCATTTATCTCTTAGACCTTTAACAAGGCTGATTTCTTCTTCTGAGAATTCTGATCTTGCTAGATTTTGTTTAGCTTCTTGAATAAGAGCTTTCTTTTCTTCAACTCTAGCAGCATAAGTTTCCTTCATGCTTTCATAATATTCTTTTCTCTTTTCAAAGAATAACTTTCTTTGTTCAGAGAATTGTTTCCATAAATCATCTTCATTTTCTTTTCCAGCATATCCAGCAGCTTTCCACTTATCCATTAATTCATCCATCTTAGTGCCGATTTGCTTGAAGTTATCTAATTTATTCGCATCAATAGCTTCTTGAATGATGTTTTCTTTTTCTTCTTTAACTTTTTTGAAGTTTTCTTTTAGATTTTCAAAGTAAGCTTTTTTATTAGTGAAGAATTCATCTCTAGCTGCTTTAAATTCAGCCCAAAGTTCATCATCCTTTTCACCACATCTACCAGCTGCCTTCCATCTTTCCATTAATTCTTCCATCTTAGCAGTTGCTTCTTTGTAGTTCTTAGTAGAAATTTCTTTAGCTTCTTTGATGATTTCGTTTTTCTTTTCTTCAACAGATTGTGATAAGTCTGTAGCCTTAGAACTAATCTCAGCCATTATTTCATCGAATTTATCATTTAACTCTTTTTCCGCAAATGATTCTTCTTCGCTACTTGCTCTTCTCCATTTTCTCTTTAATTCATTTACTTCGTTAAAAGTAATGTTTTCAGCTTTCTCTGCAAGCTCTTTTGCTTTTGCCACTAACTCGTTTTTTAATTCAATACCTTTTTCGTTCATATTTAATCCTCTTGTATTAAATTATAAACTTTTTAACTATAATAATGCACGAGTTAAATGCAAAAAATTCAATCAATTCATTAAAAAAGAAGAAAATGTGGTGTTAATAAGATAAAAGACAACAATATTGCTATAAGA
>CAVCTP010000111.1:0-4408 GCA_963605145.1 Tannerellaceae bacterium | reverse complement strand
TTAATTGCTTTTCCTTTAGTAGAGATATAAATATATCTATTATCAAAGTCATATAAAATTAATACACCATCATCTTTATAGCCATTATAATCATAGAAATCATCAGCATATTCTTCAGATGTTAAACCATTAGCATCTGTAGTGGTTACAATAACAATATCCATATTATGTGTATTAGATATTTCATCTAACAATGCTTCTAATTCAATTTTTTCATCATCGCTAAAAAGTAATGCTAAATCGGCTAGATTAGTCTTTTCACTTAAGATTGGTACTTTAACATTTGAAGCAATTAAATTATCTTCCGCATTAATAACATGTGCATAAGAAACAAGTAATAAAGTAAGTAATAATGTTAATATCTTTTTCATAGAATACCTGCCTTAATTAATACAAATTGTAAAGCTATAACAACTAGAGAAACTATTAAGAAAGTTAATAAGGCATATTTAAGTAGTTTCTTATTATCAGTTGGTAGATTTCCAACAAATTTACCAGTTTGACCATTCATGGCAAATAGATAATTTTGTTCATTATATTTTGTTGTTAATATCCACATTGGATACATAACATATTCTTGTTGTCCTTTATTAATTGAAACATTATGTCTAGAACTAATTATTGAATCATAGCCTATTACGGTTGAATCTAGTAAAGATGTCATAGAGTTTTGAATTCTATTATTGGCAGTAGATACTGCATCACTTGATTCAACATTATACTTTTCCGCAAGATAACCAGGTAAATAGTTTTCATTGAAGTCTATTAGTTCACTATTATCATAAGGTTCAATAGATTGTGATAAATCATCATCAATATGAGTTGACCCATCAACTGGTACTTTAGAGAAATCAGCATAACCTGATCTAAATACTTTATAATTTGATGTTTCCGTATATCTAAAATCACTATCTGACCAAGTTCTTATTTTGCAAGCATCATACCATGCTTGGCCACTTGCTTTACCATCAAATAACCAGAATGGCACATAAATACCTTTTATTTCTTCAATTAAGTCTAAATTCTTAAAATGATCAGGAAGCAATTTCTTTCCCTTTAAATGTTCTTCATATTTGCCAATAGCTTGTTTCTTATCTAATTTAAAAGGAATAATTCTTGTAGGTCTATATGTTCCTGATAAGTTTCCTGATAATACCACAGGTGAACCACAATACGGACAAGCCGTGGCAACTGTATCTTTATCGGTCATAATTACACCGCCACATGAATTACAAGTATAAACATTTAAATCATTCTCTTGCCATGTTTCATTCTTAACATCAATTTTTACTTCATCAGAAAAACTATTAGGATCAAATTCACCATCACAATAAGGACATTTTAATTTTTGACTATTAGCATTAAATTCTAATTTACCACCACAATTCGGGCATTTATATTCCATCATTGAACTCATATGCTTATTCTTTTGTCTTCCTTCCTAATTATTCTTTTAAATATTAATAAAAGTATTTTTTATATATATTAATTTGTTATTAATAATTAATAACATAAGAGCAAATTCAATCTATTTCCTGCCTTTATTTTAGCATTTATCATATCTAAAATGATAGAACTTATATTAAGTGTTACTAAATCAAATTTTTTTGAGTTAGTAACATTGATTTAATAAATTTTGATGATTTCTTTATATCGTTGATTCCCATAAAACAATGCCCTCCCTACTTATATTTCTATAAAAAGGCAAAGTTTCCTTCCATTTTTTAAACATTTCATAATCAATTTCAATTACAGAAAGTATTTTTTCACATTCTAATTCATTTTTGGCAACACAACTAATCATCTTATCCGTTAATTCTTTTTCTGGTTTTTTAAACAAAATTAAAGCTATATCAACATCCGATTCTTCAGTTTGCGTTCCTCTTGCATAAGAACCATACAAAACTATTTCATACAATAAATCTCCATAAATTGAGCACAAAGTTTCATTCATCTTATAAATAGTATCCATAAGATTTTTATGTTTATTTAAAGCAAGTCGATTTCTCCACTTATAATATTTACCATTCTTTACACGTTTATCTTCAGGATAAAGTGTATCTGCTGGTATTATCCATTGATTTCCAACTTTTTGTCCTTTTAACCTTCCGGATATAAGAAGTCTTCTAATATTCCCTTTATCTTTATTATGGACAAGTGCATATTCACTAACAGATAAATAATCGGTCATAGTTATCTCCTATAACAATAATAACACGATATCGTGTAATTGTTATATTTCAAAGTAATTAATGTAAGCTAAATAAAACTGTAACAATTTTGTTACAGTTTTAAGCAATTTCTAATATCTTTAATAGTAGTTTAACTACCTGTTCACCATCTTCTTTGCACCAATATTCATGAACTCCATGGTAGTTTCCTCCACCTGTTCCTAGATTTGGACAAAGGATACCCTTCCATGTTAGTTCAGCACCATCAGTACCACCTCTTATGGCTTTAGCAGTAAAATTCATTCCTAACTCATCCATAGCTTTATTAACTAATTCTATTGGATACATATTATTAACGAATTTCTCTTTCATATTACGATATGAATCTTTAATAGTTACTTCGCTGCATTTATAACCATATTTTTCATTCATCTTAGACTCGATATCTAAGAAAGACTTCTTTTGTTCATTAAATAAATTCATATCATGGTTTCTAATGATATAGATTGCTTCTGCACTTTCTACGCCACCATTAATTCTAGTTAGATGATTAAATCCTTCATAGCCTTCGGTATGTTCAGGTACTTTATTAGGATCTAAATAAGAGTTAAATTCATATGCCAACTTAATGGCATTTACCATCTTATCTTTAGCACTACCTGGATGTACTGATATACCATTTAATCTAACAATAGCTGTAGCAGCATTGAAGTTTTCATATTCAATACAATTAGGATCATCACCATCTAGGGTATATGCAAAGTCTACTTTAAATAAATCTAAATTAAATTTAAGTGTTCCTCTACTAATTTCTTCATCAGGAGAAAAACATACCCAAATAGGTCCGTGTGGTAAATTATTTTTAATTATTTCTTCTAATGTTTGAATAATAATCGCAATACCAGCCTTATCATCAGCACCTAATAAAGTATTGCCATCGCTTACTACTAATGTTTTACCTTTATAACTTGCAAGTTGTGGGAATCTATTTATAGTTGTATAAACAGAATCATTTAATTTAATATCTTTACCATCATAGTTTTCAATGATTCTTGGTTTACAATCTGTGCCACTAGCATCAGGTGAAGTATCCATATGGGCATTTAAACCAATGGTTGGTTTACTATGGTCACCATCTAAATAACCATAAACATAACCATATTCATCTAATTGAGTCTTTTCTAATCCTAGTTTATTTAATTCTTCTAATAAATATTTACCTAATAATAATTGTTTAGAAGTTGAAGGAATAGTAGAACTATTCTCATCTGATTGAGTATCAAATTTGGCATATGTAATTAATTTATCTATCAACATAATTTTCCTCCTAGAATAGTGATATTTGATTAGATTCATCTAAATCTTTTAAGACACCTATTTTATCTAATTGTTTTAATAAGGTTTGTGATAATAATGTTCTATCTAATAAGTCTTCTTTTGATAAGAAATTGCCCTCATTTCTTGCTTTTATTATAGATTCACCAACGTTATCACCTAGACCATCCAAAACAATAAATGGTGGTATTATTTCATGATTATTATCAGGATTTACTCTAAATTGAGTTGCTTCTGATTTATATAAATCAATATTAGTCATCTTATAACCTCTAGAAACCATTTCATAGGCAACTTCTAGAGTATCAAAGATATCTTTTTCTTTTTTACTTAATGGATTATCTCGAGAATTCATTCTTGATAATAAGGAATCCATTCTAGCGTATATTTGATCTGCATCCTTAAGCATTGTCTCTAATTCATATGCATCACAACGTTTAGAGAAGTAAGATACATAATAATATTCTGGATGATATACCTTAAACCAAGCAACACGAACAGCCATAATAACATAGGCTACAGCATGGGCTTTAGGGAACATATATTTAATCTTACGACATGATTCAATATACCATCTAGGAACATCATGAGATAACATCAACTCTTCTTCTTCTGGAGTTAATCCCTTACCCTTACGAACATGTTCCATGATAGAGAAAGCATCTTTAGATTCTAGTTTATATTCCATTAATCGAGACATGATATCATCTCTACAGCCGATAACATCAGCTAAGGCAATACCTTTTTTGATTAATTCTTCAGCATTTCCAGCCCAGACATCTGTACCATGAGATAGACCTGATAATTGTACTAGTTCTGAGAATACTTTAGGACGCGTTTCTTCTAGTGTTCTTCTAGAGTTACGAGTACCAAATTCTGGTAAGCCACAAGCACCTGTTTCT
>CAVCTP010000110.1:0-4473 GCA_963605145.1 Tannerellaceae bacterium | reverse complement strand
TAATGCCTTATTAACTTATGGTTATATAACTTCTAAATAATTAGGCATAAATATTCACAAAAATATAAAAAGTCGTTTCTTATAAAAAACTAGATAATCAAAAGAAGATAGCAACAAAACTACCTTCTTTTTAATTCAATAATATTGTTTTATATCTGCTATATCTTATTCGCAGCAGTATTTGTTCGAACATCAAGATTACTTTGTAAATCTAGAAAATAACTATCCGATACACCAAAGAATTTAGCCAATCTTAAAGATACATCAAGAGTAATTTTTTGTTCATTATTTAAGATAGCCTGTATTCTTGATACAGGAATATCTATACTCCGTGCCAATTTATGTACCGATAGATTCATTGGTTTCATAAACTCTTCTTTGAGGATTTCGCTCATTGTAGGAGTTTTAATAAATTCATCCATGATGTTCCTTTCGTGATTATTTCAAAGCTTCTCTAACTATTCCCTTAGCATTATTTAATCTATCTATTGCCTCCTGTTTTGTACATGAGGTAATTATCATTATGGTTGCTAGTTTACAATCATTATCAACTTCATTTAATACCTTATCAGCTAAATCATGATCACAGCCTGTAGCTTCCATGACAATTCTACGGCATCTTTCGATAAGTTTTAGATTAGTTGCCTTAACATCAATCATTAAATTGCCATAAACCTTGCCAACTCTAACCATAGTAGCAGTTGAAATCATATTACAAACTATCTTTTGTACTGTTCCTGATTTTAATCTAGTAGAACCAGTTAATATTTCTGGCCCAGCATCAACTTCAATTGGGAAGTCAGCATAACTCGCCATCTGTGAATTTTTATTACATGCAATACAAGCAGTTTTACCACCAATTTCATGCATATATTCCATAGCACCAATAGGATATGGTGTTCTACCTGATGCAGCAATACCAATTAAGAAATCATTGGCAGATAGATTAACTTCCTTACAATCATTAACTGCTAATTCTTTATCATCTTCAGCACCTTCTTTAGATTTTTTAACAGCAGGTAAACCACCAGCTAAAATACCTAAGAATTCATCATGTTCACAATTGAAAGTTGGTCCTGTTTCTACAGCATCAATTAAACCTGTTCTGCCTGATGTTCCAGCACCAATATATACAACTCTACCACCACCTTGAATTGTCTTAGCAGCATATTCAACTACCTTTTCAATTTGTGGCAGTGCTTCCTTAACTCCAGCAACAACATTTAAATCTTCCTCATTCATAATTGATAGAATTTGTGAGGTTGATAATAAATCTAAATCTTTTGTTTTGGGATTTCTTCTTTCTGTTTTTAAATTATCAATCTTTACCATTTTTTGCCTCCTATATAAGTTGCGATATTATTGAAATCTTTATCAAAAACAGCTATATCAGCTCGATAACCCTTTTGAATTAATCCTCTATCATTTACACCCAACATTCTAGCAGGATTAATTGTAACAGCATTTAATGCCGTAACTAAATCTATATTTGCCTTATTTATGGCATATTTCAAAACTAAATTTAACTTGTTGCAAGAACCTGATAAGGTACCATTTTCTAAACGACATACATTATCTTCACATACAAATCTACTTTGGCCAGTCTTGGTCTTATACTCACCAACAGGTAAACCTTTCATCGCAATAGAGTCAGTAACTAATATTAATTTATCTTTTCCTTTTGCTTTTGCTAATATGTTTGCTGCAGCATAATGGGTATGAACACCATCGCAGATACATTCCGCATAACAATCATCAAAATACATTGCTGCGCCAACTGTTCCTGGTTCTCTATGATGTAAACCTTTCATACCATTATAAGTATGAGTAAAAGATCTTACACCATGTTTTATGGCTTCAGAGCATTCATCGAAAGTTGCACCAGAATGGCCAATAGTAACATTGATATTTTTTGATCTACAATAATCGATAACATCATAATTACCCTTAAGCATTTCAGGGGCAAGCATAACTATTTTTAGATTACCCTTACATGCCTTATTAAATTCATCAATTACCTTCTTATTAGGAACAATGTGATACTCCCACTCTTGAGCCCCTCTATATTTTTCACTAATAAATGGTCCTTCTTCATATACACCTAATATAGCAGTACCATTATGTTTACCTTCAATATATTCACCTATATTATTTAATGCCACCAACAAACTATCTTTTGGACTAGTAGAAATAGTAGCCATTGTTGAAGTAACGCCTTCTGATGGTAAATATGAAGTCCACTCTTTAAGCCACTTTATTGTAGCGTGATTATTATCATTAAAATTATAGCCATGATTATGAATATCAATTAAACCTGGCATGATAATATCATCACCATAATCAACATCAACTTTAAATTGATTGTACTTATAAATATCCTTAATAATTTGATTCTCTATTTTGATTTGAAGTGCTTGTAACTTTTCCTCAAAATAAACTCTTTTTGATTGAATTATCATATCCTTCCCTCACTAAGTATATTTTATAATGTTTATCATTCGATAATGTAACAATTTGCTAAAATAAGGATATGAAAAACACTATTGTTATCAACATAGCTGGAGGACCAGGTTCAGGCAAAACTACTGTTGCTGCTGAAGTCTTTTCTATGTTGAAAGAAAAAGGATATGATGTTGAAAATGTTTCTGAATTCGCAAAAGAACTAGTATGGGAAGGAAGAGATGAAGCATTCAATGATCGTCTATATATGCATGGTGAACAAAACCACCGTCTAATGCAAATGAATAATAAATTAGATTATATTATTACCGACTCACCTTTATTTTTAACTGCTATCTATAATAATTATTATTTAAAAGATAAATTCCCTAAATCATATAATGACATGATAGATTTAGTTACTTATGAAACTTTTAACCTATATAACAATAAAGTATATTTCTTAGAAAGAAATACTGATTATAAAACAGTTGGTAGAAGAGAAGACGAAGATACTGCTACAAAGATTGATGAAGGTATTATTGATTATCTTAATGATAAACATATTGAATATAAAAAACTTTCATTGAAAACAGCAGCAGTCGATATAATCAAAGACTTAGCATTGGAGGAATAAAATGAGTCAATACTACAACAAATGTAAAGAAGCAGCTGATTATTTAAAAACAAAATTTGATGCCTCAGGAGCTATAGGCCTAGTTTTGGGATCAGGTCTTGGTGATATGGCAGATGAGATTGAAAACCCAATCTGCGTACCATATAGCGAAATACCAAACTATCCAACTTGTACTGTACCAGGACACCAAGGAAAATTAGTCTTTGGCACAATTAATGGTGTTAAAGTTTTATGTATGCAAGGTAGATTCCACTTCTATGAAGGATATGACATGAAAACAGTAACAATGTATGTTCGTGTCTTTAAACTTCTAGGTATTAAAGGTTTATTCTTAACTAATGCTGCTGGTGGTATAAATGAAACATTCAAACCTGGCACATTGATGATAGTTGATGACTTTATCAACTTCATGGGCACAAATCCTTTGATTGGTGAAAACGAAGAAGAATTTGGTGTTAGATTCCCTGACATGACTAAGACCATGACTCAAAGTTATCGTGATGCCGCAGATAAGGCAGCAAAACAATTAAATATTGAAGTAAGACATGGTGTATATATGTCATTCACTGGTCCTTCATTTGAAACTCCAGCCGAAATAAGATTTGCTAGAACTATTGGTGCTGATGCTTGTGGTATGTCTACCGTACCAGAATTAATAGTCGCAAGACACTGTGGCTTACCAGTTCTATGTATATCTTGTATTACAAATCTAGCAGCTGGTATGACCTCTAAAGAATTAACACATGAAGAAGTTCAAGAAGTAGCTAGAATTGTTAAAGCAGACTTCAAAGCATTATTAAAAAAGACTATTGAAAATATAGACTAAAATTAGTGGCAATCACCACTAATTTTTTTATAAAAATCATCAATCATCTTTACCTTTTTGGCTCTGCCCATTAATTGATAATATTCTTTCCATAGTAATGGAGATTGTAATGGTATAAGTTCCTCATCTAGAGGCATCCTTTCCACAATCTGTTCTTTCTTTAAACTACAATCATATAATTTATCATCACTCAAAATAGAAAAACCAGCCATTACATCAACATCAATGGAATCAATAATATATTCTAGAAATACTTTTGTTTGATATTTAGAATTTAGATTAGGTTTTTGAAGTTCTCCCATATCAGATAATATTGTTTTAACATGCTCTACATCTTCATCTATAATCATTAAATCAATATCATGAAATTCATTAGTGATTCCTTTAAAATAAAGCATCATCGAAGCACCCAAAGCCCAAGTGATGTTTTCCTCATTAAACTTATGTGCTATTTTCTTTAATAATTCGATTTTATCTTCGACGCCAATCATGTAAACTCCTTTAATTAGTCTTAATTATAAAAAATTGTATCCACATTTGAATACAATTTTATAAATAAATCTTCAATAAA
>CAVCTP010000109.1:0-4526 GCA_963605145.1 Tannerellaceae bacterium | reverse complement strand
TTAACTTCAAGCGGAGAAAAACTTCTAACTAATAATGGAAACATTTAACATAAGCAAGCAATAGAAAAAGCTACATATGAATATAAAAAATATAAAGCCAGAACTCTAAGTTCTGTTGAAAAAGATTATCTAAATTCTATTAAAGAACTTGAAAACAAAGTTGATAAATAACAAAAAATTTATAGTTAGAATATTAACTTATAAAGAATTTTTATTAAATAAAATATTTGCTAAGAAAAAATTTATAAATAAATTTTAAAAGCAAATTAACCATACGAGTGTTAGATTTAAGAATGTTAGATTTAAGAATTGTAATATTTTTAATTTACTTGTATAATATTTAAGGTTAAAGAAAGAGGGGTGAAATTGTGGGTAAGATAGTTGTTAAAGAAAATGAACAAATCGATGATGCTTTACGTAGATTTAAGAGACAAGTATCTAGAAATGGAACTCTTCTTGAAGTTAGAAAAAGAGAATATTACGTTAAACCTGGTATTAAGAAAAGATTAAAACGTGAAAATGCTCGTAAATTAAGAAGGGCTAAATAAGTGGAATAATCCACTTATTTTTTTTATACTAATAACATGGAATATAAATTAGAAAACTTAGATACAGCTGATATTCAAAATATTATAGGAATTAATGATTCTAACCTTAATTTATTAGAAAATCTTTATGATTGTGGAATAGTATTTAGAGATAATTATTTCAAATTATTAAGTGATGATGAAAAACTTTTTAATAAATTTTCTAGGCATATGGATTATATAGTTTCTAAATGTAAGAATGTAGAAATCGATTATGATTTTATTAAACAATCATTCTTAAATATTAATGAATCTAGAGATGAATCTTTTCAATCAATTGTAATTGCCAGTTCTTATAATGGTAAACCATTTAAATGTAAGACTTACAATCAATATAAATTTATGCAATTGATTAAGAAAAATGATTTGATTTTCTCCATTGGTCCAGCTGGTACAGGTAAAACATTTTTAGCGGTATTAATGGCGGTAAGTGCTTTAAAAAAGGGTGATATTTCTAAGATTATTATTACTCGACCTGCTGTAGAAGCAGGAGAATCATTAGGCTATTTGCCAGGAGATTTAACCGAAAAGATAAATCCTTATTTAATGCCCATTTATGATGCATTGGATGCAATATTATCACAAGAAGTAAAGGATAGATATATTGAAAAAGGTGTCATAGAAATAATGCCTTTAGCTTATATGCGAGGTAGAACCTTAAATGATGCCTTTATAATTCTAGATGAAGCACAAAATACTACCGATAAACAAATGTTAATGTTTCTAACAAGATTAGGTTTTAATTCTAAGATGATTATTAATGGTGATATAACCCAAATTGATTTAAATATTAATAAAAATCAATCTGGTTTAGTTAGTGCAATTGATAAATTAAAGGATATTGATTCAATTGGAATAATTGAATTTAGTAATAGTGATGTAGTTAGAAATCCTTTAGTACAAACAATAATAGAGAAATTTAAAATATAGGAGTTAAGATGGATAAAATATTTATTGCTTCAAATAATGATCATAAATTAAATGAAATTAATGAAATTTTTAAAATTAATAATTTTTCTTGTGAAATTTTATGCCCTAAAACATTCAACTGCCATGATGAACCTGAAGAAAATGGCAATTCTTTTAAGGAAAATGCTTATATTAAAGCTAAATATTATTATGATTTATTTCATTTACCAACAATTGGTGAAGATTCAGGAATATGTATTGATCATCTAGATGGTAAACCTGGTATTTATTCTAAAAGATTCTTACAGAATTTAAATAATCATGATAAGAATGAAGAAGTTATTAGATTATTAGAAAATGCCGATAATAGAAAAGCAACATTCTATGCGCAGATTTGTTATATCGATAGTGATGGCAATGTAAATTACTTTTTAGGTATTAACGAAGGAGAAATCGCAAAGATTCAAGCTGGAACTAATGGTTTTGGTTATGATCCAATATTTTTTATACCTAGTATGAATAAAACAGTAGCTGAACTAGGAGATGATTGGAAGAATATTAATTCACATCGAGGAAAAGCATTTAAACAATTTATAGATTATGTCAAAAACAAGTAATATATTATCTAAACTATTAGTATTTTTTCTTATTTTATTTACTTTTCTTTTTACAGTAAATTTTTGGTGTTTTAATATATCTTTTTATAATAAACAACACAATAAGATTAAATTATATGATCAATCTATAAGTGAATATATTGGTATTGATGATAAGAAATTAGAAGATTTAACAATCTTTGTTTTAGATTACTTAAATGATAAAAATGATTCTTTAGATCTTGAGATGAATATAAAAGGTGAAGATAGGGAAGTATTTACACAAGATGAAAAAGATCATATGGTTGATGTTAAAAAGTTAAATTTAAATGCTAGATATGTGATGATTATTTCTTTTGTTTTAGTTTTGTTAATATCAATATATTTAATTAAAAAACATATATCAATAAATTATATATTTATAACTTATAAAAAAGGTTTATTATATTTTTTATTGTTTTTTTCTTTATTAGCTTTTTGGATTTTAATCGATTTTGATTCTTTTTGGACTTTCTTTCATAAAATATTCTTTGCGGGTAATGAATTATGGTTATTAAATTTAAAGAAAGATATTTTAATTATGATTGTTCCACCAGAGTTTTTTAATAATCTTGTGATAAGAATTTTAATAACATTTTTAGGATTATTATTTATAATTTTTATTAGTTTATATTTAATTAATAATAGAAAGAAGACTTATGATTAATATTGTTTTATACGAGCCAGAAATACCCCAAAATACGGGTAATATTATGAGAACATGTTCCGTATTTGAAATGAAATTACACCTTATAGAACCCCTTGGATTCTCTTTAGATGAGAAACATTTAAAAAGATCTCATATGGATTATATTGATGAATTAGATTATAAGGTTTATAAGAATTGGGATGAGTTCATTCAAGGAAAGCAAGGACAATTTGTTTATTTTACTAGATATGGAATGAAACCATTTAATGAATGTGTCTTTGAAAAAGATAAAGATATTTATCTGGTATTTGGTAAAGAATCAACAGGAATTGATAAGCAAATATTAAAAGCAAATCTAGATAAGTGTTATAGAATTCCAATGAGAAGGGATGCTAGAAGTTTAAATCTATCTAATACTGTTGCAATAGGAGCTTATGAATGTTTAAGACAAGTAGGTTTTGGTGATTTAAGTAATTTTGAAGTTATAAAAGGGAAAGATTTTTTATTGAAATGTTAAAAATATGTTTAATGTCTGATAATCATGGTGATGAATATTCGCTAAGAAAAGTTTTAAGTGATAATCCAGCATGTGATTATTATATTCATTGTGGCGATTCTTTAATGAGCGAAGATGAAATTCGTCCTTTTATCAGTGTTAAAGGTAATAATGACTGGCAATATGATTTTCCTAATGAAAGGATATTAAATATAGGTGGCCATAAGATACTTGTATTACATGGCCATAGATACACTTATTCTTATGACTTATTGGCATCTAAAGCTAAAGAAAATGGCTGTGATACGATATTTTATGGTCATACCCATATGTTTTGTGATGAATTATATGATGGCATTAGAATGATAAATCCAGGTTCCACTAATTATAATCGAGATTTTTCAGAACCATGTTATGCAATTGTGACTATAGAAAATGATGGAACTATTAATGTTAAAAGAGTTAATTTAATAGGGGATAAATATGTTTTATAACAACAATATTTGGTTTGCTTCTACAGTAGACAATTATGAAAAAGTCTATTTAAATCTAGCTATGGCTAATAGACATGGTTTAATCGCTGGAGCAACAGGTACTGGCAAAACCACTACTTTAAAAGTTCTTGCAGAATCATTTTCCGCTGCTGGTGTACCAGTTTTTGCTGCTGATATAAAAGGTGATTTAACCGCAACTTGTTTAGCCGGTGAAGATAGCGAAGATATGAAGGATAGAATTAATAGATTTTCATTAAGCGATACGGGCTTTTCATATCAGGGCTATCCTTGCGAATATTGGGATGTTTTCGCAAAAGTTGGCCATCCTGTTAGAACTACAATATCTTCTCTAGGACCAATTCTTTTAGCTAATATATTAGATTTAACAGATGCTCAAAGTGGTATATTAAATATTGCTTTTCATTATGCTGATGATAACAAATTATTGATTGATGATATTAAAGATTTAAGGTCATTACTACAATATATCGCCGAAAATGCTTCAGAATTAAGTTTAAGATATGGCTATATTACTAAACAATCGGTATCAGCTATAGTTAGAAAGTTAGTAGAACTCGAAAATTTAGGTGCTGAACAATTCTTTAACAATCCAGAATTAGATATCAATGATTGGCTTAAAGTTAATCAAAATGGTAAGGGTGTTATTAATTTATTAGAATGTGATGAACTTTTCCAAAAACCAAAATTATATTCTACATTTATGCTTTGGCTATTAAGCAGTTTATATGAAACACT
>CAVCTP010000108.1:0-4533 GCA_963605145.1 Tannerellaceae bacterium | reverse complement strand
AAAAATTTTTGGAATTCGGATGCAAATTAGTTGAAACTTCAACGATTTATCATATAATTGTCTATACAAGGTTGATAAATGACAGAAAAAAATTATTTAAGTTTAGACTCTTCTATTTTGTATCGCTGTTGTCAAAAGTATTTTGATAAGACTTTAAGTGAATATGAACTTGGTTATACGCACTTACTTTTGATTATCCAGATATATGAAAATGAAGGTATATCAATGAATGAATTGGCTATAAGAGGGGTATTTGATAAGGGTACAATTACTAAATCAATACAAAGACTTGAACAATTAAACTATGTCAGAATTGAGAGTAATGATTTAGATAAGAGGTCTAAATTGTTATATACAAGTGATAAAGCAAGGGAGTTAATGCCTAAGTTATATGACTTAAAGACTAAGTGGCGAGCTTATTTAAGTAGTGATTTATCTGAAGAGGAATTAAATAGTTATTATGCTACACAGGCTAAGTTAATTGAAAAGGCTAGGGAATATTCTAAGGTAGAAATAGAGAGCAATGATATTAAATTCTATGGATTACAGAAATTAACCTTGTTAGACTATCCGGGTAAGGTTGCAGCTACTATATTTACCGGGGCTTGTAACTTTAGGTGTCCATATTGTCACAATAGAAGTTTGGTTTTCTTAAATGAGAATGAGAATGAAATTTCTAGTGAGAGTATTATGGATTATTTAAAACTTCGAGGTAAGATTCTTGATGGAGTTTGTATAAGTGGTGGTGAACCATTATTACATAGCGGTATTAGAAACTTTATTATTGAGGTTAGAAAATTAGGACTAAAGATTAAATTAGATACTAATGGTTCTAATTATGAGTTGTTAAAGCAATTAATTGAGGAAGGTTTACTTGATTATGTTGCAATGGATATTAAGAATAGTAAATCTAAATATGCTTTAACTATTGGCCAAGATAACTTTGATTTATCTGAGATAGAAAAAAGTGTTAAGTATCTATTAGAAGATCATGTGGATTATGAATTTAGAACAACAGTAGTTAAACAATTTCATGATGTAAGTGATTTTAAAGACATTGGGCAATGGTTAAAAGGTGCTAAGCATTATTATCTACAAGGATTTGTAGATCATGGTACTTGCATTCAAAATGGCTTAGAAGCGGTGGATGCAGATACTATTGAAGCGATGAAAGAAACTATAAAACCATACGTTGAAAACGTAGAAATAAGAGGAGAAAAGGGGTAACTATTATGTATCGTGTTGTTAAAAGAGATGGAAAAGTCGTAGATTTTGATTTAAGTAAGATATCAGATGCTATTACAAAGGCATTTGAAGCATGTAAGAAGTCACATCATCCTGATGTTATTAATTTACTAGCATTAAGAGTTACTTCTGATTTTTCTAGTAAAGTTAAGGATGATAAGGTAACAGTTGAGGAGATTCAAGATTCTGTAGAAAAAACATTATCAGAAGCAGGCTATCCTGATGTTGCTAAGGCATATATTCTATATAGAAAGCAAAGAGAAAAGGCTAGAAATATCTCTGCTACTATGCTTGATTATAAGAAGTTAGTTGATTCTTATGTAAATGCATTGGATTGGCGTGTTAAGGAAAATTCTACTGTAACATATTCCGTTGGTGGTTTAATTTTATCTAACTCTGGTGCAGTTACCGCTAACTATTGGCTATCAGAAGTATATGATGAAGAAATAGGTTCAGCACATAAAGATGGTGATATTCATATCCATGATTTATCAATGCTTACTGGTTATTGTGCTGGTTGGTCTTTAAAACAATTGATTACTGAAGGATTAGGTGGAGTTAATGGTAAGATTACTTCTAAACCAGCTAAGCACTTATCAACATTATGTAATCAAATGGTTAATTTCCTAGGAATTATGCAGAATGAATGGGCTGGAGCACAAGCATTTAGTTCTTTTGATACTTATCTAGCACCTTTTGTTAAGGTTGATAATTTATCTTATAAAGAAGTAAAACAAAATATCCAATCATTTATTTATGGTGTTAATACTCCTAGTAGATGGGGTACTCAAGCTCCATTCACTAATGTAACTCTTGACTGGACAGTTCCTGAAGATTTAGCTGAACAAAATTGTATTATTGGTGGTAAGGAATTAGATTTTAAATATAAAGATTGTGTTGAAGAAATGGCTATGATAAACAAAGCCTTCATTGAAGTAATGGTTGAAGGCGATGCTAATGGTAGAGGCTTCCAATATCCAATTCCTACTTATTCAATTACTAAAGATTTTGACTGGTCAGAAACAGAAAACAATAAATTATTGTTTGAAATGACTGCTAAATATGGTACACCATATTTCTCTAACTATGTTAATTCTGATATGAAACCATCAGACATTAGATCAATGTGCTGTAGATTAAGACTTGACTTAAGAGAATTAAGAAAGAAATCAGGTGGTTATTTCGGTTCTGGTGAATCTACTGGTTCTGTTGGTGTTGTAACTATCAATATGCCTAGAATTGCTTATCTTGCAAGTGATAAAGAAGATTTCTATAGAAGATTAGATAAATTAATGGATATTTCTGCTAGATCTTTACATATTAAACGTGAGGTTATTACTAAATTATTGGATAATGGTTTGTATCCTTATACTAAAAGATATCTAGGAACATTTAATAATCACTTCTCTACAATTGGTCTAGTTGGTATGAATGAAGCTACATTGAATGCTAATTGGATTAGAAAAGATTTAACAAACAAACAAGCTCAAGAATTTGCGATTGAATGTTTAAATCATATGAGAGAAAGATTAGTACAATATCAAGAAGAATATCATGATTTATACAACCTAGAAGCTACTCCAGCAGAATCTACTTCTTATCGTCTAGCAAAGCATGATAAGGAAAAATATCCTGATATCATCACAGCTTCTAAGGATTCAGAAACTCCATATTATACTAACTCATCACATCTACCAGTATCTTTCACTGAAGATATCTTTGAAGCATTAGATATTCAAGATCAATTACAAGTTTTATATACTTCAGGAACAGTATTCCATGCCTTCTTAGGTGAAAAACTTCCTGATTGGAAGGCTGCCGCAAATCTAGTAAAGAAGATTTCTGATAATTATAAACTTCCTTACTATACACTTTCACCAACTTATTCTATTTGCCCAGATCATGGCTATATAACAGGTGAAGTTTATACTTGTCCTAAGTGTGGCAAGAAGACCGAAGTATGGTCAAGAATCACAGGCTACTATCGTCCTGTACAAAACTGGAATGATGGTAAGGTTCAAGAATTTAAGGCTAGAAAAGAATATAAGGTTGATACTTCTGTATTAAAAGCAAGAGATGTTGTAGCTGATAATGAAACTAAAGAAGAAGTAGCAGAAGTTAAAGTTCCTACAGGAAGTGACAAGGTTACAATTTATGTTCAAGACCATTGTCCAAAATGTAAGGGTGCAGAACAAAGATTAGATATGGCTGGTATTGACTATAGACTTGTTAACTGTAGTGAAGATATGTCAGAAGCACAACAGTTAAATTTAACTGAAACTCCTACTATTATTGATCCAGATGGTACTAGATTTGTTGGCGCTAATGCTGCTGTTGAGTGGATGAAATATAAACAAGCAAATAATTAATATGGAAAAGATATATGACATAGTTGTAGTGGGCGGAGGTCCAGCAGGACTTACCGCTGCACTATATGCTTTAAGAAATGGTAAAGATGTTTTAGTTATAGAAAAATCTGTTTTTGGTGGCCAAATAGTTAACTCACCTAAAGTTGAAAATATACCAGGATTTGTTAGTATCTCTGGTGATGAATTTGGTGATTTAATGCTTAAACAAGTAAAAGCACAAGGTGGTAAATTCCTTTTTGATGAAGTAACAAAAATTGATTCTGATAACAATGAATGTACCATTTATACCGACACACAAGAAGAGATTAAAGCAAAAGCAGTAATACTTGCTACTGGTACAAAGCATCGTAAATTAAATTTAGATAATGAAGATAACTTTATTGGTAAACAAATCCATTTTTGTGCTGTATGTGATGGTAGTTTCTATAAAGATAAAGTTGTTGTTATGGTTGGCGGAGGTAATAGTGCCTTCGTTGAAGCAAATATCTTAGCTGATATAGTAGATAAATTAATTATTCTTCAAGATTTGCCATACTTTACTGCTGAAGCTAAACTTCAAGAACAAGTATTGGCTAAAAAGAATATTGAAACTCATCTTAATAGTAAAGTATTAAAGTATATTATCGAAGATAATAAAATTGTTGGCATTAATTATTTAGAAAACAATGAAGAAAAACTTGTTAAATGTGATGGAATCTTCCTAGCAATCGGCCTTGTTCCAGATAATAAAGCCTTTACAAATCTATGTGATTTAGATGATAGAGGTTATTTTAAAGTAAATGAATCAACAATAACAAAAACAAACAATGTCTTTGTTGCCGGAGATTGTAGAAATAAATCTTTAAGACAAGTAGCAACAGCATGTAGTGATGGTGCTAATGCTGCAATTGCTGCATGTAATTATCTAAATAATAAATAA
>CAVCTP010000107.1:0-4554 GCA_963605145.1 Tannerellaceae bacterium | reverse complement strand
GTCATCAATTGCCTATTTAAATTAGATGGCTCTACCTTATCATAATCAACAATACTTAATTTACCTAAACCTGATCTACATAGTGCTTCTGCCACAAAACTGCCAACGCCACCAACACCACATAATAAAACATGCTTATTTTTTAATTTAGCTATTGAATCTTTACCAACTAATGTTTCAATTCTACTTAAATCAACCATTGTCTTATCTTTTCTTTTGCCTCATCTTTATCTTCATACCACAACATATCTAATTGATTCTTAAAGAAGGTATATTGTCTTTTTGCGAAATGTCTAGAATTAATCTTGACTTGATTAATACATTCTTCTAACGACTTTTCACCATTGAAATAATCTTTAAATTCTTTATAACCAATAGCTTGCATAGCTTGATTATCAAAGGTAATGCCTGATTTTAAAAGTTTACTAATTTCTTCAATCAAACCATCACCAATCATTTTATCAACCCTTTTATCTATTAACTCATATAATTCTTGCCTATTTCTAGTTAAACCTATTATTAAACAATCATAGATTGGTTTATGGTTTTGAGCATCCTTTATATCACTAATTGTTACATTATGCTTTTCAATAATATTTAAAGCTCTAACAAGTCTTTTACGATTATTAATATGAATCTTTTCTAATGCTTTAGGATCTAACTGTTTTAATCTATTATATAAATCCTCATTACTTAAATCCTCATATTGATTATCTTCATCTTCTTCATTCATAAAATTATAGTCATATAATAATGCTTTAATATATAAACCCGTACCACCAACTATAATTGGTAGTTTATTTCTATTACTTATTTCATCAATATAATATCTACCTAACTCTTGAAATTGTTTAACACTATAATTCTCATTAGCATCTTTTATATCTAATAAGTAATGTTTTGCTTGAGCTTGTTCAAACCTACTAGGTTTAGCACTGCCAATATCTAAGCCTTTATATATTTGAATAGAATCACCAGATATAATCTCACCATTAAAAGTATTGGCACATTCAATTCCAAAACTAGTCTTTCCTACTGCTGTTGGTCCTACGATTGCTAAGACTTTTTGCATAATTGAAAAGCCAACCTTTCTGTTTTATCAGCTACATAAATAATTCCACAATATTTAAAACCATATTTATTAATCACATGAATCATTGGTTTATTATCCTTATGAGTATCAATTCTAATATCAACATTAAATGACTTACAAAAATCTAGAGCACATTTAAATACCCCTTTACCATCAGAGGCAATACGATGAATTGTTCCATATGGCTCATCATTTAACCATTTACCATTCTCTATATACAAATAATTCTTCTCTTCACCAATAATAAAAGCAAAAGTTCCTACTACCTTTCCATCATCTACTACTACATAGGAACAATCATTTTCGATATCTTTTTTGGCATCTAAACTATTAGGATAATCACCTGACCATTGTTTTGTATTGCCATATTCTTTCATATATTTTTTGGCAACAACAAAAATCTCATCTATTCTATCTAAATCATCAATAGTAGCTTTTCTAACACTTAACATATTATTTATTATATAAAACAATTTATTTATTATTATCTTCTAATACTGAAATAATAACTTGTATAGCCTTTTTAGCATCTACAGGTTTTGCGATATGATCGTTCATTCCTACAGCAAGAGCAGCTTTTTTATCTTCATCAAAAGCATTAGCTGTCATAGCAATAATTGGGATATTTGCTTTTGAAGGATTAGATAAAGCACGTATTTTCTTTGTAGCATCATAGCCATCTAGATTTGGCATTTGAATATCCATCAATATCAAATCATAATAACCGTCTTCATGATTTTCCAACATTTCAAAACACTCTACACCATCTTTAGCAAGTTCAACACTAGCACCACAATTTTCTAAGATAGTTGCAGCTATCTCAGCATTTAATTCATTATCTTCAGCCAATAAGATTCGTCTATTATCTAAACGTAGTCCAGCATAGGAATTTTCTTGTTTTTGTTTATTCAAATATTTTTCAGGGTCTTCTACAATCTTCAAATCAATTGTTACTGTAAAGGTAGTGCCCTTGCCTAATTCGCTATCAACTGTAATTGTTCCACCCATTAAATCTACTAACTTCTTAACAATCGACATGCCAAGTCCGGTACCCATAACCTTACTTTCGGTAGAATTATGTTCTCTAGCAAAACTTTCATAGACTTGCTTTTGAAACTGTTTAGACATACCAATACCATTGTCAGCTATATCACAAACATATGTAGCATAGCCTTTTTTATCACATGGTTTTTCTTTTAAATCTATATGTATTGTTCCACCAGCAGGGGTATATTTAATCGCATTAGAAATTAGATTTAACAATATTTCTCTAATCTTTTGGGCATCAGCATAAACATATCTATGGGTAATATCAACATTTCTAATAATTTCTAATTTTTTATTCTTAGCATCATTTTCAAATACTGAATAATAACTATCATCTTCAAAATCAGCGAATTCTTCATTTAAGACTTCATGGCCACTATCAATTCTAGCTACTTCAAGAACATTATTAATTAGTCCTAATAAATATTCACCAGAGAATCTAATCTTTTCAATATAAGTTCTTACCTTATCTTTATCATCAATATTCTCTAACATCAATTCATTAAAACCTAATACAGCATTCATTGGGGTACGAATATCATGTGACATATTAAATAAGAAAGTACTCTTTGCTTCATTTGCCTTTTCAGCTTCTTGTTTTAAAGTTTCTTGAATATGAAGTTGTTTCCTTTGCTTTTTGATATAAAAAATCATTAAAACAATTACTAAAGAAATAAAGCAAGCAAAAATTATACTTATCGACAATAAATGGTCCTTAATAAAATCACTTGTTGTATAGATTTGGAAACTTTCTAAATATTTATAGGAATTATCATAACCATAAGTAGTTCCTAAAATCTTTAAACCACGATTAACAAGCATTAAAAGTCCCGTATTACCTCTAGTTACACCAAAGCTCTTACCCGTTGCATTATCTAATTGAATATAAGATAGATTCTCATATTTTGATTGACCAGTAACATATTGAATACGTAAAGCATCCATAACTGTACCATCAACTTCACCTTTAAGTACAGCATTTAAACAATCATCAATCGTTGGATAAGTTAACAGTTTCGCATTAGGATAAGAAAATTTGACATATTCATTTTGGAATTGATTATTTTCTTTAACTGCTATGGTCTTTACATTATTTTTATCATAAGTAGCTTTATAGAAATAAGCACCTCTATCAGTAATTACCTCATTAGAGGCACTAATATCATCTTCTTCAAGATGATAGGCGTCACTAGACATTGGAAAAGCCAAATCAATCTCATTATTATGTAATCCATCAACTAAATCTTTATGATCTTCATATACAAAATATTCAATATTTGGTTTGCTTATTTCTAATGATTCAAAAATACCATTTAATACATCAACCATTAAACCCGTTGCATCACCATTTTCATCAGCATCGCAATATGGTAAATAATCATCTAAATAACCTACCCTTAAAGTAGTATTTTCATTAAGCCAAGTTTCTTCGATATTTGTTAAGGTTCTATTGGTATAGGTTGCACCATAATTGTTAGATTGCATTCTTTGTAAAGCATAAGGATCAACGGAATCTAAATAGTTTAAAGCTTCATTTAATTCGTCTAATAAATCAGGCCTATTCTTATTTACTGCTAGATAAGATGGTTCTTCTCCAAGATTGACTAAAGCACTTATTCCAGCATTATCTGAACCACCATCTTTTGTACGTGGTTCTAAATCAATTTCACCATTTTCAAAAGCAGCATGTAAAACATCAAAACTATCGAAATAAACAATCTCAACATCAACATTATTTTCATTAATCCAATCAAGTGCAAAATCAGTAATTCGATTATTATACAATAAGCCTATTTTCTTTCCTTTAAAGGAAGATAAATCACTTGCCTTAATAGTAGAATCATCAATACGTTTATATAGATAATATTCATCTGTCTCCATGGCTGAGCTAGCAAACAGCATCAATTGCTTTCTTTCGTCAGTCTTAGACATGCCTGCCATGAAATCTACTTCGCCATTACAAAGCATCTCGTAAAGTTCTGACCATTCACCATAGACATATTCATATTCCCAATCAGTATAATCGGTTAACTTTCTTAAATAATCATAAGCATAACCACTTTTAGCCTCACCTTCACCACCTTCTTGGAATAAATCAGAGATAAACCAAGCAATACGAACTACATTATCATTATCTTCTTTCGCATATATACAACTAGGTTTAAAAAATATAAAAGTAAGAAAGATACACAAAACAAAACGTAACAACAAATTTATTATCGTTATATAAGATTTATATTTCTTATTCTTTGGTTCCATATTAATAGTTTCCCCTTTATCCTAGGATAATCAAACCATTATAATTAAGTTCATTTTAATATTCGCAAATTAAAAGACCATTGTTGTCACTAATTAATATTTTAACATATTGATACCATTTATTTTTTTGGGATAAAGGTTTTATTGTTAGAAAA
>CAVCTP010000106.1:0-4557 GCA_963605145.1 Tannerellaceae bacterium | reverse complement strand
GTATTATATTTGTTTTAATTTATTTAATCTTATTTATTAATCCTATAAAGTTTATTTTAATCATAAGCGAAATAATCTTACGTTATTTAAATTTAAATAAAGTAAATAAACTAGCAATCAAATTATTAATAATTTATCTTATAAATCCTTATTTATTAAATAACTATGCTATATTGGTGCCTTTAATTATTGAAACATATGCCATATTAGAATTTCAGATTTCCTTTAAAATGTTTTTAACTATAATGTCTACAACTTTATTTGGAGAAATAAATTTAATATATCTTCTTTTTTATAATATCTATTCTCTTTTTTATTTATTAATGCAATTATCATGCATTATATTGTTGATAATTCCATATTTTGAATCCATATTTAACTTAATAATTAAAGTTTATGAATTTATAAGTAATATAAATATTTCAATTAGAGGTTCGATATCAATATTAGGTATTATTGTTTTTCTTTTAATTCATAAGATATTTAATATAAAAAACAATTTATATAGATATATATTATTTATATTGATATTGTTAAGTCCCATAAATAATCCTTTTATGCATATTAGTTTTATTGATGTAGGACAAGGAGATGCGATATTGATTAAATATCCCTTTAATTCTTATAATGTTTTGATTGATACTGGTTCGGAATATAATTATTATTCTTTAAAATCTTATTTATTAAAACAAGGAATATATAAAATAGATTATTTAATTATTACTCATAATGATAGTGATCATAATGGCAATGTTGCTTCTTTATTAAATGATTTTAAGATTGAAGAAATAGTAACTAGTGGAAAAGATATAAGTATAAATAAAAGCAAATTACAATATTTAGATTTGGGAACCTATGATAATGACAATGATAATAGTTTGATATATTTATTAAATGTTAATAATTTAAATTTCTTATTTGCGGGTGATATATCAAGTAATGTTGAAAAGGTATTAATTCAGAAATATCCATCATTAGATATTGATGTTTTAAAGGTTTCACATCATGGTTCTAAAACTGCAAGTTCTAAATTATTTTTAGGAGAAATTATGCCTGAATATGCGATTATTTCTACATCTGGTCAATATGGTCATCCTGCAGAAGAAGTTATTGAAAATTTGAATGCTTATTTAGTAAGGGTTTTTAATACCAAGGGAGATGGCGATATAGAAATTTATTTTACATTACTCTACAATATTATCAAATACAGAATATGTGACTTTGTTATAATTAAGTAATGATATATGTAATTAAGGGAAGTGAAGAATTAGCCATTAGAAAGCAAATTGATAAGATTTGTCAAGGTGAAGATTTAGATATTGTTAGAATTAGTGGTGATGATGAATTTCTAATAGATGAAATAATTGATGCGTGTAATGGTAAATCATTATTTGCTTCTAAAAGTATTGTTTTAGTTAAAGACCCTTATTTTTTAATTAATAAAGTTGATGAAAATAAATTAGAAAAATTTTATAAATATTTAGAAAATCCAGCATATGATTCTGATTTAGTTTTATATTCATTAGAAGATAAAATTAATACAAAGTTAAAAGCATATAAGAAAGTTATAGAAAATGCTGAACTTTTTAATTTTGAAGAATATGATAGAAAACAATTTAATAGTTTTGCTTATTATGAATTAAATGCTTCTAAATTGGATATTAATAAAGAAGCGGTTTATTTATTAATTGATATATGTCGTAATGATAGCTCTTTATTTATGCAAAATATTGAAGTATTAAAAAATTATCCTGGCAAGATTGATAGTGACGTTATTAATAAATTATGTACAGCATCAGATGATATCAATTCTTTTGATTTGATTAATGCCATTACCGATAATGATTTAGATAAGGCTATTAATTTAGAAAGAACAATGCTAGAGAATAGTGATGATGGAATCTTAGGCATTATTTCTTTATTAGCAGGACAATTAAGGTTTTTGTATCAATTTTCTTATTTATTAAGTAAAAATTATGATAAAAAAGCAATATTAGATGAAATGAAAATGAGCGATTATCGTTATTCAAAATCTTTAGAAACTATAAAGAAATTAAAGATGCCACAAATATTAGAGATGCTTAAATCTTTATCGGATTTAGATATTGCTTGTAAATCAGATTTTTCCTTAAAGGATTCATCTAAATTTGAATTATTAATAATACAATTATTAATGAAGAGGGAATATGCAAGGAATTAAACAACTATATCGTATTGGTTATGGACCATCTAGTTCTCATACTATTGCACCTTATCGAATAGCTAGTTTATATAAAGAGGTTAATGGTAATTGTGATAGATATGAGATTATTTTAGGTGGATCTTTAGCTTTAACTGCTAGAGGACATGGAACAATTGATATTTTAAAGAAAGCTTTAGAAAATGAAAATATCGATTTTATCTATGATAATACAACAAAAAAGAATAGGGTAATTATTACTGGTTTTAAAAATGGCAAAAAAGTTGATACATGGAATGGCTTATCTTTAGGTGGTGGGGCAATCCATATTGACGAATATGAAACTGATGACAATAAAGAAATATATCAAGAAAATAGTTTTTCAGAAATAAAGGAATATATTAAAGAAAATAATATTACTTTATTAGAATATGTTTATAATCATGAACCTGATTTAAAAGAGTATTTAAAGAAGTGTTTGGATGCTATATTTGAGGCAGTTAATAGAGGATTAAATAAAGAAGGATTATTAAATAAAGATTTAAATTATTATCATATTGCCAAAAAATTATATGAAAAAAGTAAAACTAAAGATGATTATTTAGTTGCTTATTCATATGCCACATGTGAAGAAAATGCTTCAGGTGGATTAATGTGCACTGCACCAACTTTAGGAGCATGCGGTATCTTATCTTCATTACTTTATTATTTAAGATTTAATGAAAATGTATCTATTGATAAATTGTGTGATTTGATGGTTATTGCTGGTATATTTGGCAATTGCATAAAAAAGAATGCTTCAATTGCTGGAAGTACAGGAGGTTGCCAAGCAGAGGTTGGTACAGCTTGTGCTATGGCTGCTGCTGCCATTGCTTATTACAATGGTTATGGTTTAAATACTATTGAATATGCTGCCGAAATGGGAATTGAACATTTTTTAGGTCTAACATGTGATCCTGTTATGGGCTATGTAATAATACCTTGTATTGAAAGAAATGCTATTAGTATTTTAAGAGCCTATGATTGTGCATATCTTGCAGAACAATTAAATAATATTAAAGATAATGCAGTTAGTTTTGATTCAATAGTTAAGGTAATGAATTATACTGGTTCTAAAATTGTTAAAGAACTAAAAGAAACATCATTAGGTGGCTTAGCAGTGGAGTTTAAAAATGAACAAAGTTGAACTTTTATCTCCCGCAGGAAACTTCGAATGTTTAAAAGCTGCTATAAATAATGGTGCTAATGCGGTATATCTAGGTGGCAAAAACTTTTCCGCTAGAGCATTCGCAAATAATTTCTCTGAAGAAGAATTAATTGAAGCAGTTAAATATGCTCATTTGAGAAATGTTAAGATTTATGTAACTCTTAATACTTTGTTAACTGAAAAAGAATTTAATAACGCCATTAAAATGGTAGATTTTTATTATCAAAATAATGTTGATGCCTTATTAATACAAGACTTAGGCTTGTTTTATTATATAAAGAATAAATATCCCGATTTTGAACTACATTGTTCAACTCAAATGCATGTACATAATATTGAAGGTATTAAAAATGCAAAAAAGTTAGGTTTTAAAAGGGTAGTTATTGCCAGAGAATCTAATCTTGAATTTATTAAAGAAGCCACAAAACAAAATATAGAAATTGAAACATTTGTTCATGGGGCAATCTGTGTTAGTTATTCTGGCCAATGCTTGATGTCTAGTGTAAGTAAAAATAGATCTGCCAATAAAGGAATGTGCGCTCAATGTTGTAGACTAGCTTACGATTTAGTAGATGAAGATGAAAATATAATAAAAACCAATACAAAATATCTAATATCTCCTAAAGATATGTGCCTTATAAATGACATTCCTGATTTAATTAATGCTGGTGTATCTTCATTTAAAATAGAAGGAAGATTAAAATCTGCTGCTTATGTTGGCTATATCACAAGAATATATCGTAAAGCCATCGATGCTTATTACAATAATGAAAAGTTTTTAATTAATGAAGAAGAATTAAATAACTTTAAAGTCTTATTTAATCGTAATTTTACTGATGACTATTTATTCAACAAAAACAATTTATTTGGGCAATTAACACCAAATCATTTAGGACTTGAAATAGGAACTGTTATTAAAAATATTAATAATTATACATATATCAAATTATCAAGAGAATTAAACCAATTTGATGGTATTAGAATAGGTGAATTTGGTTGTATTTGTAATATGTTATATTCTAATAATCTATTAGTTAATCATGGTGATATCAATGATATTGTTGCTATCAAAACAAATAAAATATTAAAAGGTAAAGTTTATAAAACATTAGATTATAAATTAGAAGAAAGTATTAAAAATACTATAGATTTAAAATTACCAATTGATATA
>CAVCTP010000105.1:0-4560 GCA_963605145.1 Tannerellaceae bacterium | reverse complement strand
GAAGTGATAGCACTGCTCCTGCACCAGCTGAGCCAACACCTGCACCATCAAGTGGTGATGGTGAAGATATTACATTAAGTTATTATGGTGATACAAGAATAGTTTTATTAAGCGATAGTGGTATAGATGGCAAGGTTTTAGCTGATAATATCAAAACATATATAACAAAATTAAATAGAGGCGATATCGTTAAAGTTTTAGATAGTGATGAAGAATATTGCGAAATATTAATTGATGGTAGATGTGGAAAAATAAAGAAAACATATGTCAGATTAGACAGCGAAGAGGCATATGAAGTATGGGATGGATATGCTAAGAGTAATATTAGAATCTATAATGATTCGAGTTTGATTAAAAGATGTAAATTAAATGAAATATTACATATAGTTGATGAAATAGATGGTAAATATGTTATTGAGTTAGAAGATGGTTCATTTGCTTATGTTGATACGGACGATGTTTCTAAAACAGAAAATAAAGTTTATGTAGCACCTAAACCATCTACTCAAGATAATAGCGATATTACACCTGATTATAGTGGCGGTGGAAGTGGTAGCAGCGGAAGTGATAGCAGCAGTCCTACACCAGCTGAGCCAACACCTGCGCCAGAAGTAGAATGGACACCAGAGGTTTTATAATATGAAAAAGAATAAGGTTTTATATTATATATCTTTAACACTTGGCTTAATTTTCATTATTATTGGTTCTGTTTTATTAATTAGAAACATTAGTAAAACTAGTGGCATAAGTGAAGAATATATTGAAAATAAAAGAATATATTTAAATGGTGATATTGAAGTTGTAGAAGATGCATATGATGATGAATTCAATATAGCTATTGCTTCACCAATTTTAGTTAGAAATGTTGAAATGGTTCAATATTATAAAGATGATAAAGGTGTAAGAATGGTATTAGCCAATTATCCTATAGCATCTTTTGATGATTATATTAATCCGGAGTTTTCTAATATAACTAGTAAGGTATTTTATGGAAAGTCTACAATTAATAATATCGTTTTAGATGAATCTGTCTTAGAACAATTATATATAAATGATTTTGATAATCCTTTAACATATAAACAAGTTGAAGATTTACCTATAGAAAATGGCGATGCTTATAATTTGGTTTACAATAATGGAACATATGTAACAGCATCTGATGAATGGCAGTTAGGTGATATTAGAGTTACTTATTATTATCTAGATGAAGATCAGTTAAAGGATTTTACTATTGTTGCTGAATGTAGTGATAATAAATTAATAATGGATGATGATTCTATAGTATTAAATGAATATAAGAGTATTAATGATATAAAGAATTTATTAAAAAGTAATTTAACATTGATGTATTTAAGTTTTGGATTAGGTATTTTATTTGTTGTAATAGGATTACTATCTAATAGAAGCAAATATTAAATTATGTCAAAAGCGTTTTTATTATTAAAATATGTTAGAATTAAGTAAGCGTGAAAGGATATTGTT
Organism: Tannerellaceae bacterium; assembly: GCA_963605145.1. Lineage (GTDB taxonomy): Bacteria > Bacillota_I > Bacilli_A > Erysipelotrichales > Erysipelotrichaceae > Colivicinus. The sequence goes on along the minus strand of CAVCTP010000105.1, from coordinate 3,078 downwards.
TAAAACAATAATTATAAATATGAGAGAATTTTATGAAGCAATAGGCGGAAATTATGATGAAGTAATACAAAGGCTTCCTTCGGAAGCACTTGTTAAGAAATTTGTTTTAAAGTTTAAAGATGATCCTTCTTATAATGACCTTGTTAAGGCAAAGAAAGATAATAATATAGAAGCTGCTTTTCTTGCGGCTCATACTTTAAAAGGTGTTGCAGCAACTTTAGGCTTTACGCAGTTATCTGAAAAAGCATCAGACTTAACTGAACAATTACGTCCTAAGCAAGCAATGGCTGATGATAGTTATTTTAAGGCTGTTGATGAAGCTTATGAAAAGGTAAGTAAGGAATTAAATAAAATCGAAGAATAATAGGTGTTGAGATGAATAAGCAAAGAAAGATACTTATAGCTGATGATTCTAAGATAAATCAAGAATTTATTAGTGAGATTCTTGGTGACAAGTATCAATATACTTATGCCAATAATGGGGCAGAAGTTATTGAATATTTAAATAACAACTTAGATGTTGATATTCTTTTGCTTGACATAAATATGCCTATCATGAATGGTTTTGAAGTTTTAGAAACTATGAATGAAAGACATTGGATTGAAGAGATTCCAGTTGTTGTTATTTCTGGAGAATCTGATACAGAATTCTTAAGAAAAGCTTATGAATTAGGTGCTACAGATTATATTCCTCGTCCTTTCTCTGATATTACTGTCCAATCCCGTGTAAAGAACACTTTAACAATTTATACAAAGCAAAAGCAACTTGTCCAATTAGTTGAAGAACAAGTATATGAAAGAGAAGAATTATCTAATACGATGATTAATATCTTCTCGCATACCGTTGAACAAAGAAATTTTGAATCAGGTAAGCATTCATTAAATATTCGTAAGATTTCTGATATGCTTCTTCATGAATTAATGAAGATAACTGATCAATATCATTTAAGTGAAAAGTCTATATCAATTATTGCTTCTTTATCAACATTCCATGATATAGGTAAGATTTCTATTCCTAGAGCTATCTTAAATAAACCAGGAAAATTAGATCCTGAAGAATGGGAAATAATGAAAACCCATTCTGCTAAGGGTGATGAAATAATTGCTTCGGCAGAGATTCCCCAAGATACATTTGTTGTTAAGACAGCAAGGGCGATATGTCGTTGGCATCATGAAAGATGGGATGGTAAGGGATATCCTGATGGCTTAGTTGGTGATGAAATTCCTATTTCTGCTCAAGTTGTTGCGATGGCCGATTGTTATGATGCTTTGACAAGTGAACGTAGTTATAAAAAGGCATTTAGCCATGACGTAGCAATTGAAATGATTTGTAATGGTGAATGTGGTAGTTTTAATCCGCAATTAATTCAATGTTTAAGAGTTATTTCACCTGAATTAAAGAATGCTTTACAAGATGATTTTTCAGAGGACATTGAAAAGAAAAATGTTGAAGTATTAACTAAAGAAGCATTAACTAATAAGGAATTACCATTAGATGATCGTTCTAGTCGTTTATTTGAAAATGAAAAAGTAAAGAAGGAATTCTTTATGAAACAAGCTGCTGGTATACAATTTGAATTTGATATTCCTAGTAGTAAGGTCACTTATAATGATTGGGATAACAAGATTAGTGGCAAATCATTCTATTTCTCAGAATTAGGTGAAAAGGGAATATTATCACAAAAAGATCATCTTAAATTCTTAGAAAATTTAAGTAAGACAAGTCGTGAAAAACCGGATTTTTCAATGGATGTTTTAATTCTAGTTAATAATACTTATCGTTGGCATAGATTAAATGTATTAACAGTATGGCCTATTAGAGGTAATGAATATATCAGTATATTAGGTCAATATATTGATATACACGATGAAGTTACTGCTAATGCTTTGGATTATTTATTAGCTAATGAACAATTAAGTACGCTTTATAACTATTTAAAGAAGATATTTAAAGTGGTTAGAATTATTGATCCAAGTACACATAAGGAACTTACTTTTGGTTTAGATGGTGAGATTATTAAGACTGATGCTAACTGTAGTGATTATTGGGATAAGAATAACAAATGTGAAAATTGTGTCTTTATTAATAAAAAGAGTCCTTCAGGAATTGTTACCCATTTAGAAACTAAGGATGGTATTTTATATTCCGTTATTTCTAAAACAGGAACAATAAAAGGACAAGGTTATGTATTACAAATGGGTTTCCCAATGGATAATTCATGTTCTACAAATGATTTAAGTGATTTACCTGAACGTACTCGTGTACTAATGCTTAATTTCTATAAAGATGGTACAACTGATGCTTATTCAAGGATTTATTTAGAGGATTTTGAATCAAGTGTTATTAATTCGGATGCATTAATAATGTGCGATATCGATAACTTTAAAAAGATAAATGATAATTATGGTCATTTAGCTGGAGATGCAGCACTTAGAAGTATTGCTTCAATATTAAAACAAGAAGTTATTAATAAGGGTGTGGTAGTACGATATGGTGGCGATGAGTTTATTATTATATTCCATAAAATAAGTGATCAAGAATTTGAAGATACAATGAGAAATATAAAGGCTAAAATCAGTGATGTATATCTTGAAGAATACAATTTACATTTCTCAGCAAGTATTGGTGGTACTCGTCAAAAGGGAACTTTAAAAGAAATGGTTGCTGCTGCTGATAAACATATGTATGCCAATAAATCTCGGCAGGGCAAATAAAAAGATATCAAAATAGTAAGAAAGTCAGTAAAATCTGGCTTTTTTAATTGGGAAACCAAATATAAGAATAAAAAAGTGATATAATCAATTCTAGTTCGGCGAAGTCACGAAATATATAAAAAAAGGAGGCATTTATGGACAAGATTAATTTAGAAAAGTATGGAATTAATGGTGTGAAGGAAATTGTATATAATCCTGACTATGATGTTTTATTTAACGAAGAAACTAAACCTGGATTAGAGGGTTATGAAGTTGGCCAAGTTACTGAACTTGGCGCAGTTAATGTCATGACTGGTATTTATACTGGCAGATCTCCTAAAGATAAATATATAGTTATGGATGAAAATTCTAAGGATACTATTT
>CAVCTP010000104.1:0-4581 GCA_963605145.1 Tannerellaceae bacterium | reverse complement strand
CAAAATCTTTATAGAATCCATTTTGTAAAATACGAGGATTTGAAACTTCTACATTACTTCCGTGGTATAAATATATTTCATTCATAATTTGTCTCCAGATTTAGTCAAAGTTATAATACTTGAGGTTTTTCTAATTCCATTATTTCTTCCATGGAACAATTTAAAGCAACAGCTATTAGTTGTATTGTCTTAGCTGAACATTTTTCAATAGAACTTTTGCCAGAACAAATATCAACAATAGTAGTTTTAGGAATACCACTAATCTTTGATAAATGATATCTAGTGATATTCTTTTTATCAAGTAATTCTTGCAAAGTCATACATACCCTCTATATAACTATTGTATCGGTATACCGACCAATAGTCAATGAAACAATTTTTGCTACATCTTACTCATTTTTACATAAGAAACTACTAATATCATGTCCCCTGATAAAATCAACGTCATGTCCCCATCATGTCCCCATCATGTCCCTGTTTTTATATGACTGCACAATAATAAAGGCATCATTGCTGATGCCTTGATGTTTATATTAAGCTTTCTTTTCTGCTTTTTGTTTTTCTTGTTCTAGTTCTTTATTAACGTCCATGAACAAGATGATAATAACCATTACTACCGCAAATGCTCCTGGTATTATACCTAACAAAGAGATAATAGCATTATTAGCGCTTTCTGTTTGGGTGATTGCTGTTGAGATGAATCCTGATGCAGCTAAGGCAGCAGTCATAATCTTATTAGAACCTGCTTCAGCAAGCTTTGTAATTAAGTTATCACCAGCACCAACCATTGAGTCCATTCTGAAGCCATTTTGATATTCTAAGATATCAGTAATGTTATTTCTATTAGTATTAAACATAATGAATGTTAATGTTATACCAACGGCAAATGTGAAGGCATTTATACAAACAGTAATCATTGAATTAGGGTTAATTAAGAATGGAATCTTACCTACTATTTGAATAATAGCGGCTAATAGCATAGTCTTTTTACGACCTAATTTAGTATCAATTGCTGGACCTATTAAAGCAGTAATGATAGCAAATATTAGATATACTGCTTGGATTGGTAAAGCCTTAGAAGAACTACCTAATATGAATGCAGCATAGTAGTTAATATTGTTCATAATTAGGGTATTGATAATACCATAACATAAGATATATGCCATATTTAATATCCAAGATTTACATTTAAATAATCTTGAATATGCTTCGACAAAACCAATCTTTCTTTCTTGTTCTGGTTCTTGTTTAATTCTTTCATGACTTGTAAAGTAATGGAATAAAGCACCTAATATACAAATAATACCCATGATAATTGCGGCCTTAGTAAAGGCGGATGCATCTGATTTATTCCAAATATCATGATCTTTTAAACCACCTAATGCTTTAATGATAGGAAGGATTGCTACGGCACCTATACCACTACCAACAGCACCACCTAGAGATCTATAAGCATTGATAGATTTTCTTTCAGAATCTAAGTGTGTAGTAACTGATGCAAGTGAGTTATAAGGAATACCGAGGAATGTATATAGACCTTCAAAGATAAAGTAGATTGCGAGCCCTAAGAAGAAATATGTATCTGGGTTAACATTAAAATCAATGAAGATTAATACTAAACTGATAGCCCATGGAACACAGCAATATAAGGCATATGGTCTAATTTTTTCACCATTCTTGAATGTATGATTATTACAAAATAAGGCAATTAGTGGATCATTAATAGCATCCCAAATTGTACCAATCATAAGCATAGTTCCAGCTTTAGCAACATCAAGCCCTAATACTAATGTAAGGAATGTTAAATAATATGTTCCTTTTAAGTTATAGGAGATGTTTAAAGACATGGAGTAAGTGAAGAAACCAAACTTTTCAATAAATTTTAATTTACCAGTTTTCTCAGACATATTTATACCCCCTCGATTCTTCTAATACTTTATCAACATCTATAAGTAAAAAACAATAATTGATAATAAGTTTATTATACACGGATAATTTTAATCTTAATATCAATAGAGAAAGTTATTTTCCTACAAATGGTAATAACTTTTCTCTTAATAAGGCTTTAAATTCATCAGGACAATCTGCTAGAGGATTATGTCCTGCTTCATCAAACCAATGTAATTCTTTAATTGGTGCTTTAATCTTATTGAAATAATCTTCTACTAAATCTGCTGGTGTATTTTTATCTAATCTACCATCAAAGATAAAGTAAGGTGCTTTAAATTCTGTGCATTCATTTTCAAGTTTTGTAGCACCAATTTCTGGCCACATCTTTTCTAGAACTACTCTATTACCAATTAATACACCTAAGATATCACCAATAGAATATTCCCCAGAGAAGAGATACGCTTTTGCTAGACCTCCTGTATATGTTTTGGGTTGATTCTTTTTAGAATAACCACCATACTTATTCATTACTTCTCTTTCAATAAGCATGCCATCATAGCCACCCTTATATACACCCATTACAGGTGGACCTAATTTAACTAATTTATCAATAGATTCTTGATCACTAGCTTTCTTGGCTTCATTTAAAGCAAATTCATAAGATAGTTTTTCATTTAATTCACCATCAACAAATTGGCCAAAGCCAACAAAGCAATAAATGTGTTCAGGATATTTATAAGCATGTTTTGTACCTAGTAATGAACCCCATGAACCACCGATAGTGAATATTTTTTCCTTATTATATTCTTTACATAAATATTGAACTAAGGCTTCTGTATCATCAGTTAATTGATCGATTGTTAAAGTGTTTTTATCTACTCCCCAATAAGAACCACCAGTACCTCTTTGGTCCCAACCTACTACCATAAAACTATCAAGTAGGTCTTGGTTTCTTACTGTGCACATATGACGATTTGCTACACCAGGACCACCATGGATAAATAATAATATTGGTTTTTCGGGATCTCCTTTAATATGTATTTTTTGTTTAAAACCATTTAGATCAACCTTTTTCTTAATATCAATCATATTTTTACCCCTTAAATAATATGTTTCTATTATAATTGATAATAGTGAAGAGGAAGAACAAAATATGAAAATAGTAGGATTTATTTTATTAATTCTTGTCATTTTATTCTTAATTTGTGTAGTTAGAACTTATCTATTAAAAAACAAAACTACCTATTATGAAGAATCAAAAGATGAAAAGAGAATTATGGCTTATGCCAAGAAGTTACAGAAGATGATAAAGGTAGAAACTGTTTCCGTTAGGGGTGAAGAGAATCCTGAAAAGTTTAGAAAACTTCATAAGGTTATTGAGAAACTTTATCCTAATGTTTTTGAAACATGTGAAAAGATTGATATCGATGGTAACTTACTTGTTAAGTGGAAGGGTAAGAATTCTAAACTTGATCCAATTATTTTAATATCCCATCTAGATGTTGTTCCAGCAGAAGGTGAATGGAAGTATCCACCATATTCAGGAACAATTGTTGATGGAAAGATATATGGTAGAGGTACAGGTGATGTTAAGTGTAATGTAATGTGCTTCTATCAAGCTGTTGAAGAATTAATTAAGGAAGGTTATAAACCTGAATGTGATGTATATCTAGGTTCATCTTGTACTGAAGAAATAGGTGGCAATGGTGCTACTAAGATTGTTGAATGGTTTAAGAAAAAGAAGATTAAATTATTCATGCTTAATGATGAAGGTGGTGCTATTGTTGAAAATCCTATTGTTGGTGTTAAGGGTAACTTTGCTGCCATTGGTATCTTTGAAAAAGGTTATGGTGATTTAAAATTAACTGCTAAATCTTCTGGTGGTCATGCTTCAACTCCACCTAAAAATAGTCCAATTGTAAGACTTGCGAAGTTTGAAACAGAGATTGAAAATAAGAATCCATTTAAAGTTGAATTCTCTCCAGCCGTAGATCAAATGTTTGAAAATCTTGCACCATATTGTGATAACTTCTGGTTAAAGATGGTTATGCATAACTTATGGTTATTTAAACCTATCGTAAAGATAATTATTCCGGCTTTATCTCCTCAAGCAGCAGCAATGCTTCAAACTACTATGGCATTTACTATGCAGAAGGGTTCTAATGGTTATAATGTATTACCACAAGAAGCATATGTTACTGCTAACTTAAGATATATTCCACACCAAGGTATGGATGAATCAAATGAGATAGTAAAGCAAATTGCTAAGAAGTATGATATTGAAGTTGAAAAAGTTTTAGGCAATAATCCTTCTAAATCATTAGATTTAAATGGTGAAGCATATAAGATAACATGCGAAGCTATTAAGAAGATATTCCCTGGTATTGGTATCATGCCATATGTAGTAACAGGTGGTACAGACTCAAGATTCTATGATTCAGTATGCGATTCATGTGTAAGATTTGGACCAATTAATCTATCTGCCGAACAAATGGCATCAATGCATGCAATAGATGAAAATATCAATATTGGTACATTACCTCAAGCAGTTGATTATTACAAAGAGATAATTAAGTTACAAGAAACAAGAGTTAAGTAACAGTTGTATCAAAAATTTTGAAATGCTAATATAGTTTTATCCATAAAGAGTACGTTAGAGACAAGCTCGATGATCGTACAGCAACCCTTATT
>CAVCTP010000103.1:0-4632 GCA_963605145.1 Tannerellaceae bacterium | reverse complement strand
GCTTTTAGACTTATTGATATGGTGTTTTTATAAGTTATCTTCTTATTGTTATTAAGATTGATAAGTTCTCCAGATTTCTTGAATTTAATATTTGTTGGATTAATATCAAAGTCCATAGTTTTGTCTTCAAAGTTGAATACTGCTAGATAATTATCATAGTAATAAACATTAGAAGTATCACTTAAATATAGTGGTCTAAATGCTTTATTCATTCTCGCAATCTTATTTAACTCTTCGTTATTGGCAAGTTTCAATGCTCTTGCTTTACTATTTTCTATAACTTCCTTATCACCCTTTGGTCCATAGTTATCAGATAGAAGCATAACTGTACCACTAATTAATGAAGCATTATAACGCGATCTTGCTTCATTTTCATTACTTGCGGCTCTACCATCAACCATAGATTTATATAAAACAGTATGGTCTGGATCATTAAATTGATATAGGGTATTATTTGTCCACCATGCATAATTTAAAGCATTTAGGATATATTTAACATCATCAAATCTACCAAAGGCATCACATGAACAACGTCTAGAATGTGATTGTCCACATGGGAATAGTGGATCAATAGAAGAAGATATAAAGACAGTTCTGCCAATCTTATTAGGATCTAGTTCTTCATGGATTATATTCCAGAAATAGTTATAAGCTTGTCTACCAGTTTTTAGTTCTTTATTATAACGAACACCTTCTACTGCACCATGAGATAAGAAATCAATCTTCAAATAATCAAATCCCATATCAACAAATTCTCTAAGACTTAGACGAAAATCTAATTCAGCTTCAGGTATTGTTATATCTACAGGGTATTTACCATCAATTGTTGGATAATTAGAACCATCAGCATTCTTTAATAGGATATCCTTTTTAAATTTATGTTTTGTTCCTTTTAATGGCATATGGTCAAGAATTGGCATATGACATAAAGGTGCCATGTACCAACCAACTTTTTGGTTTCTAGCGTGTAATTTCTTAATAGTTCTTTTAATGGCATTATTATCAATTCCAAATACAGCATCAAAGTTAATATAAGTTACACCATCTTCAGATTTGAAATTAGGTAGTTCTTCATAAATAAAGTCAGCGGTTTTTTTGATGTGGTTTAAGGTTGTATTTAATGTTAAAGCGGAGTATGAGTTCCAACCAAAAGGAACACCATTATCCCAATGATATATTTGATGAGGTTTACTTACGATAGTGCCATAAACTTGTAGACCATCTCTAATATCATCATAGTAGCCACAAACAAATGTTGCGGAATCAACAGTTGTATCATTGATATAGCCATGAGGTAAGTGGTCATGAGTTGAAGCATCTGCCACACCTGAGATTGCTGAGAAGCATCTTGCATCCCAAGCAGAACATGCAATAGCGTTTTTCCAAGTATCAAAGTTAATAGCGCCAAGTACTAGACCATTAAAGTTATGGTCATTGTAGATAGCAGTAACATCATAGGAAGTTCTACCAGGCCTCAAGTATGTTGATTCATAATGCACCCACATATCATTATCATATGGTACACATATCATTCTTGCTTCTAGCGATAAGAATAGTTCATTACAATCAAAATTTGGATAAGCAAAGTCTAGTGGTACTAGATAATTTGAGGTAGTATTACCATTATCATCTAATGTTACATAGATTTTAAAATATGGCTTATCTTTTTCAATTTCAATGTTTTGTACTAAAACTAAATCATCTTGTTTATAAGTAGCACTTATATAACAAGTATCATCAACAACCTTACTTTTAATAGATGTCCTTTTCGCATTTCTGGTATCAATTGTCTTTTCTTTAGTTTTAGCGATAGAGTGGAACCAATCAACAGCTTTATCATTTAGCTTATACATTATGGCATTATTGTTGTAAAAGTCTAAAGTGATATTGGAATAATTAATAGATTTTGTAACTTTTGGTGCTTTCATTATTAGCTCTAAGGCTTTTTCATTCAATGTTTTCATATCCTTATTATAAAATAGATATGGAGGTATTCTATGTTAATAATTGTTATTTTATTGATTATAATATTAGTTTTATTAGCTGCTTCATATTATATGTTTGCTTCAGTATTTGATATGAAAATATATAAGCATACTGAACCAAGCCCAGATTATATTGATAGTGAAAAGGATTTAATGCGACCAACCGCTCATAAGTTATATGCTTTCCAAGCACCTTATATGGAAAAGTTTAAGGATATACCATATGAGGATTTATATGTAACTAGTTTTGATGGTTTAAAGTTACATGGTTATTTATATAAGGGAGAGGGTAAGGAAGTTGTAATCTGTGTTCATGGTTATAAGTCTGCACCGCCAAATGATTATGCCGATAAGATGGAAATATATACTGCTAGAAAAGCAACAATCTTATGTATCGATGATAGAGCTCATGGTAAGTCTGAAGGTAGATACCTAGGATTCTCCGAGTTAGATAAATATGATATTAAATCTTGGGTAGAGAAGATTAATGAGTTATATGATAATCCAAGTATTTATCTACATGGTGTATCAATGGGTGGTGCATCAGTTATTCATACTGCTGATATGAATTTAAAGAATGTTAAGGGAATAATTGATGACTGTGGTTATGATACGATTGATAATATTGTTAGATTCTTAGTTACAAAATCATATCATGTTCCATATTTCCCACTAGCTAATCTAGCCAATATGTGGGCTAAACTATTAGCTCATGTTGGTTTTAAAGATTCAATAGGTGAAGATATTGTAGCCCATTCAACTGTACCAATTGTCTTTATCCATGGTAAGTTAGATAACTTTGTACCAGCACAAATGTCTATTGATTTATATAATGCTTGTACAAGTAAAAAGGCTATTTTATTAGTAGAAGATTGTGGTCATGCCGCAGCTTATTGTTGCGCTAAAAAAGAATATACCGATTTAGTACATAAATTAATGGATGGTAAACTATAATGAAATATTTAGGTGTTGATTATTACCCTGAACAATGGGGAATGGAATTAGTAGATGATGATTTAGATAATATTGTTGAATTAGGGGCAAATCTTATTAGGATTGCCGATTTTGCTTGGGATAAGATAGAACCAGAAAATAATAAATATGATTTCTCATTCTTTGATGAGGTTATAGAAAAGGCTAAGAAACATAATCTAAAGGTAATGATGTGTATTCCTACTGCTACTATTCCATCATGGTTATATAAAAGTAATCCTGAGATTATGAATGAAAATGAATATGGTTATAGACAACCTTTTGGGGCAAGAAGAGGTCATTGTATTAATAATGATATATATCTTAAAAAAGCAAAAGAGATTACTAGAGCCATAGTAAATCATTATAAAGATGAAGACGCCATTGTAGCTTATCAAATAGATAATGAGATAGGACATGAAGGATCTGATATGTGTTATTGTCCTACATGTCATAAAAAGTTTATTGATTATTTAAGAAATAAATATAAGGATATCAATGAATTAAATTATCGTTGGGGTACCCAATTCTGGTCACAAACATATTATGATTTTGATGATATACCTTTACCAAAACCATCTTTTACCGCTCAAAATCCATCATTAAGATTAGAATGGGAAAGATTTAGAAGTTTAAGTGCTGAGAATTTTATTAAGACACTAAGGGATGAGATTAAAAATATAAATAGCAATATATTAGTAACTCATGACTTTGAAGGTGGAACAATTAACAAACATTTTAATCCATTCGCTATAGCTAAACATATCGATGTTGTTTCTTATAATAACTATCCTGTATGGGGTGGCCAAGTCGCACCACTTAGTGATAGTGATTTATCATTTACGGTAGATTTTGCTAGAGGATTTAAACAAGAAAAGTTCTGGATTACCGAGGCTATTATGGGTGCACAGGGTCATAATGATATCGGTTATGCACCTAGACCTAATGAGGCTAAAAAGTGGGCTTTAGATAGTTTAAATCATGGTGTAGAGTCTTTAATTTTCTTTAGATATAGAGGATTCACAAAAGGTGCTGAACAATTCTGTTTTGGTATTTTAGATACTGATAATCAAAAAAGAAGAAAGTATTATGAAACACAGGATTTCTTCAAACAAGCTAAACAAAAGAATATAGAATATCCTAAATCTGATGTATGTTTAGTTTATGATTATGATTCTAAATCATCAATGTCAATTCAAAGACAATCTGATTGTTTTTCTTATGAAAAAGAATGTATGAAATTATATAAACAACTATATATCAGAAATATGAATTGTGACATTATTGATTCAAGTAAAGACTTTAGTAAATATAAATTAGTAATCTTACCATATATGATAATCATGTCAGATGAATTTAAAGTTAGATTAAAAGACTATGTTAGTAGTGGTGGTAAGGTATTACTTACTCCTAGAACTGCTTGGAAAGATATTGATAATAATCTAGTATTTAATAAACGTTTACCTGTTGATATTGATGATTTAACAGGTGCAGTAATAGAAGAACATGAAACCCTATTAACAAATATAAGTAGTCCTTGTGAGTATGAAGGTATAGAGTCTAAGGGTTATGTCTTTGCGGAAATGTTGAAAATAAGTACTGCTAAAGTATTAGTTAAGTGGATAAATAATCCATTTGGTGATTATGCAGCAGCTACAGTTAATAACTATGGTAA
>CAVCTP010000102.1:0-4687 GCA_963605145.1 Tannerellaceae bacterium | reverse complement strand
TACTATACTAATTCGATAGTTGCCATAGGTGCTGCATCACCTTTTCTTACACCAGTCTTAGTAACTCTAGTGTAACCACCTTTTCTATCAGCATATTTAGGTGCAACTTCATCAAATAATACTTGTACAGCAGTCTTACCATCTTTAGTCTTAACATCTCTTAAGTAACTGATGGCTTGTCTTCTAGAAGCAAGAGTGTTCTTCTTTGCGATAGTGATTAATTCATCTACAACACTTCTTAATTCTTTGGCTTTCATTTCTGTAGTTTCAACTTTACCCTTAAGAATCAAGTCAGTAGCCATAGTCCTAAGAAGATCAACTCTATGTTCAGCTGTACGGCCTAATTTACGATTCCACATAATCTTCCTCCTCCTTAATCATTGTGCGCAAATGTTAGATTCATTTCAGCTAATTTTTCTTTAACTTCCTTTAAAGACTTCTTACCTAAATTTCTAACTCTGCTCATCTCGTCTTCTGTTTTTTCACATAAATCTTGTACTGTAGCTATACCTGCTCTCTTCAAACAGTTATATGATCTTACAGTCAAGTCTAAATCATCAATTGAAATATTAACCTTCTTGCCATCACTATCAGCTGAATGGTCTTTCATTAGTGATTCAAGTTCACTTACTTCTGTATCAACAGATGTTAATAGTTCTAAGTGAGAAATTAATATCTTACTTGCATAAGCAATTGATTCTTTTGGATTAATAGCACCATTAGTCCAAATTTCAATAGTTAATTCATCAAACTTTGTAGATTGACCAACACGTGTAGGTTCAACTGTAAAGTTTGCCTTAGTTATTGGAGAATACAATGCATCGGTATAAATTGTACCAATACCTTGTGAAGAACCTTGGTATAATAGCTTGTTTTCATTTGCTGAAACATAACCTCTACCTTGTCTAGCCATTAATTCCATATCTAATTGACCATCTACATCTAGATGTGCAATTTCTAGTTCTGGATTTAAGATTTCAACACCTGCAGGACAGATAATATCTTCAGCTTTAACTGTGCAAGGTCCCTTTGCATTAATTCTTAATGTGTAGATGTCATCATCACTAACCTTAAGAATTAAATTCTTTATGTTTAATACAATTAAAGTAACATCTTCTTTTACTCCCTTAATTGATGCGAATTCATGGAATACACCATCAATCTTAATAGAGTAGATACCACCACCAGGTAGTGATGATAATAACGTTCTTCTTAAAGCGTTGCCTAATGTTGTACCAAAGCCTCTTTCAAGTGGAGATATGACAAATTTGCCATAGTTTTCTGATTCAACATATTCACTAACTTTAAATTTAGGACGCTCAAATTTGTTCATATGTTTCCTCCTTAGCCTCTAGGCTTCTTTGGTGGACGACAACCGTTATGTGGAACTGGAGTGACGTCATTGATAGATGTGATATCTAAACCAGCAGTTGCAAGAGCTCTAACAGCAGCTTCTCTACCTGGGCCTGGTCCTTTAACTTCACATTGAACTTTCTTCATACCATGGTCTATAGCAGCCTTAGCAGCAGCTTCAGCAACCATTTGTGCAGCGTATGGTGTAGATTTTCTAGAACCCTTATAACCTAATACACCAGCAGCTGACCACGAAACAACGTTTCCACTTTCATCAGAGATAGTAACGATTGTATTGTTGAATGTTGAGTGAACATGTGCAATGCCACTAGCAATATTCTTCTTAACACGTTTCTTACGTGTAACTTTAGCTTTTTGTGCCATTGATCATTCCTCCTATTTCTTCTTATTGGCAACTGTACGACGTGGTCCTTTGCGTGTACGTGCATTTGTTTTAGTTCTTTGACCTCTTACAGGTAATCCCTTTCTATGACGGATTCCTCTATAACAGCCAATTTCCATTAAACGTTTAATATTTAATTGGTTTTCTCTTCTTAGATCACCTTCAAGTTTATAAGCATCTAATGCCTTACGAATCTTTTGTTCTTGTTCATCTGTTAAATTCTTAACACGAATAGATTCATCAATACCATTTTCACTTAAAATCTTCTTGGCAGTAGTAGCGCCTACGCCATAGATATATGTTAGAGCGACACCAACGCACTTATTATTAGGGATGTCGACTCCCGCAAAACGTGCCATATATTATTCCTCCCTTTTATCCTTGTCTTTGTTTGTGTTTAGGGTTTTCACAAATAACCATAACGCGACCATGACGCTTAATAACACGGCACTTATCGCACATAGGTTTTACAGATGGTCTTACTTTCATGTTTTCCCTCCTAGACTATTTATGTCTAAATGTTATACGCCCACGTGTTAAATCATAGGGTGAAATTTCAACAGTCACTTTATCACCTGGTAAAATGCGAATGTAATGCATACGGATTTTGCCAGAAACGTGAGCGAGAATCTCATGACCGTTTTGAAGCTTCACCTTAAATTGAGCATTTGGTAATGTATCTGTAACCAAACCTTCAATTTCGATGACATCTTGTTTTGCCAAATAATTAATCCTCCTTGGTTAAAATCTTAAAGCCATCATCAGTTATAGCAATACTATGTTCATAATGTGCAGCCCAAGAATGATCATAAGATTTTACTCCCCAACCATCACTTAAGGTATAACACTTGCTGCTTCCCATAAATACCATTGGTTCAACTGCTATACACATTCCTTTTTTAATTAAAGGACCTGTACCAGCCTTACCAACATTTGGTACATATGGATCTTCATGAACACTTCTACCAATACCATGACCGGTATATTCTTCAGGAAGTGAGAAACCAAATGATTCGACATATTTTTGAATTGCATTAGATATATCGCCAATATGATTTCCAACCTTAGCTTGCTTTAAACCTTCATATAAACTTTGTTCTGTAACCTCTAATAATTTTAATACTTTTTCATCAGTTACATTACCAACTTTATATGTCCAAGCTGAATCACCGTGGTACCCCTTATAACAAGCACCAACATCAATGGTAATGATATCACCATCTTTAAGAATTGTATGATCAGGAATTCCATGTACAAGCATATCATTTATTGATGTACATACTGCACATGGAAATCCTTGATAATTCTTAAATGAAGGTGTTGCGCCATTTTCTAGAATTACCTGTTCCGCAATCCTGTTTAATTCAAGAGTTGAGACGCCAGGCTTAACGACCTCAGCCATTTTCTTATGGACTCTAGCAACTATAGTCCCTGCTATATCCATTAATTCAATTTCTCTTTGTGATTTTAGACTGATCATTTTAAACCTTCTAAGATAGTTGTTACATCATGATATACATCTTCAATAGACTTTGATGCACATATGTGTTTAACTAAATCCATCTTCTGATAATACTCAATTAATGGTTGAGTATTTTTGTGATATTCTTCAAGTCTAGTTACTAGTGACTCAAGATTATCATCTTTTCTGGTGATTAATTCACTTCCACATTTATCACATATTCCCTCCTTTTTAGAAGGTGAGTAATAAATGTTGTAAATTTCACCACACTTAGGACATAATCTTCTACCTGTTATTCTTTTAATTAATTCCTCATCTTTGATATCTAAGTTAATTACACAATCAATTTTTATATTTAATTCTTGTAATATATTAGATAAATCCATTGCCTGATTTAATGTTCTAGGATAACCATCAAATAGGAAACCCTTAGATACATCATCTTGCGAAAGTCTTTCAACGATGAGATTATGAATAATTTCATCGGGAACTAAATGCCCCTTATCCATATATTCTTTAGCTTTTAAACCAACAGGAGTATTGTTTTTAATGGCATTCCTTAACATATCGCCAGTAGAGATATGAGTAATAGCATAATCATTAATTAATGATTCTGATACCGTACCCTTACCAGCTCCAGGAGCCCCGATGATTAGAAGATTCATGTTACCTCCTTACTTTCCAACGAAAGATTTGTATTGTTTGTTTGTCAACATACCTTTCATTTGTTTAATTGTATCCATAGCAATACCAACTACGATGATAATACCAGTACCACCTACAGCAGCAGTTTGGCTAAGACCTGTAAGATTAGATATTACATATGGCAAAATAGCAATGAAAGTAAGTAATAATGAACCAAGAACTGTAATTCTATTTAATACTTTAGAAACATAATTCTTAGTTTCACTACCTGGTCTAACACCAGGAATATATTGTCCATTCTTAGATAAATCATCAGCCATCTTTTGCGGATCGATAGTTAGATTTGTATAGAAGAATGTGAACAATATTATTAACAAAGCATAGAAACATAGAAACCATGGACTAGAGAAGTCACAAACCTTCGCTAACCAATTATAAGCATCGGTATTAATCCAAGAAGCAATAATTTGTGGTCCTTGAATTAAAGCTGAAGCGAAGATTACTGGTACTACAGATGCTGAGTTAATCTTTAGTGGGATGTGATTTAAATCGCCCTTTGTCTTATTTAGAGCTCTCGAAGAAGATTGTTGAATTGGAATTCTTCTTTCAGCAAGTTGCATTAAGACAACTAAGACAATAATTGCGATATACATAACGCAATAAGCGATAAAACCACCTACGCCTAATTTACTTGTAGCATCAGCGCCTAAGAAAGTGTTATAAACAGTCTTCCAAGTACTAGGCATATCAGCTACGATACCAGCAAAGATAATCATTGATGTACCATTGCCAATACCGTATTGCGTAATTTTATCTGCAAGCCA
>CAVCTP010000101.1:0-4712 GCA_963605145.1 Tannerellaceae bacterium | reverse complement strand
AATTCATCAAGACTCATTTCAAAAGCTCTAGCCATAGCTTCAAAGAAACGACCAGTACCAGCTGCACATTTATCATTCATTGCAAAGTTCAAAACTGTACCATCCTCATCTACAGCAATACCTTTAACATCTTGGCCACCAATATCAATAATTGCTTTTATACTAGGATCAGCAACATGAACACCCATTGCATGACAAGAAATTTCTGATATATTCTCATCCGCAAAAGGAACCTTATTTCTTCCATATCCTGTTCCTACTAGATATGTTAAATCTGAAGGACTATTTAAATCAGGAACCTTTTCAATTGCCATATTTAAAGCATCATTACAAGATTCGATTGTTTTAATCTTACTTTTGATTGTAACATCACTTACCATCTTGCCAAATTCATCCAAAATAACACATTTTGTATAAGTACTACCTGAATCACATCCACCAAAATATTTCATAATTATCACCAAGACCTTTCATCATCTAAAACTTCTAGAGAAGGATCAATAGGTTCTTCTCTTAATACTGTACGCATATATTTATTAACTTGATCTCTTATACCTTGTCTACTAGTTATACGTGGATCAAATAAATCATGGTTAACCCAAATCAAATGGATACCCTTTTCTCTAGCCTTTTCCTCGAATTGACCATGCATACCATCTAGGGCTTTACAAGCCATATGTTCCCATAAGATTACTGTATCAGCTCTAAATTCTTCACAAATCTCCCATAAATCATCAAGCAATACCTTATAACCACCATGTGTACGATTACGCATAATCATATTTTCTGTTAACCATGCCATATCATAAATTGCTTTTTCTCTATTTTCAGGAGTATCTTCTTCAGCAATCATATCGGTATTGATCATTGAAAGCATATCTGTTAAAGGAACAATACCCCAACAATTTAATAACCATACAAGGAAGTCCATATAGAAATGTGATTGAACACCCCAAACAATAGCACGATGGCGATATTCTTTAGCTAACATGTTCTTATTTTTATAGGCCTCTTTAGCAATCTCACTAATCTTTAAATCAGCCTTCCTAAATAAATCAACCTTACCACATACTGCCATATAGTTAGTTTCGGTATATAAGGCTAAATTTCCGCCAACTACCTGTGGATAATCCGTTTTATTTATATCAAGCCACTCTAAACGTGCTTTAGTGGCAATATTAACTCTTTTTGCGCATTCGAAGTAATGCTTCCAATCCCACTTTTCACCAGTTTTTTCTTCAATAAATTTAATACAATTTCTAATTTCTTGCGCAGCATATTCTTGAACATCATCTTCTTTATGTCTTAAAGGAGCAGCAAGTTGGAAGCAAGGAACACCCTCTTCAAGTTCAAGACGTCTAGAAATTACGCCATTACCAAGTAAGGAACCATCACATGTTGTATTACATTGAACAGCACAAGCACCAAGAACTGGGAAATCATCAGCAATTGAAACACCTGCCTCAGCTTCAGGCATTGGACAAACATCACCTGGTAAACCATATTCTTGAGCTACATCAATATATCTTTCAGCAGCATGTTGATTCAATAAAACTGAAACATAAACAGCTGGAGTTTCTCTACTTAATCCCTTTAAAGTTGGAAAGCCCATCATTACAGCTGTCATTTCATTTTCATCAACTAAGACAACCTTATCAGAAAATGCTTTATCTTTACCAATATTTTTATCACCCCTAAATAAAGAGTCTAATAACTTAGCAACATCATAGACGATAATATCAAACTCTTCATGAAGTATTCTAAGTTGAGGTCCTCTTAAACCTTGCGAGAATCTATCAACCATCATTGGTACTGCCAAATAATTTGACATCCATCTATATCTAAAGAAAGCTTTAATATTTCTAGGTTTAAGAATAAAACCTGCTAGTTGCCCCATGATATATAGCCATCTACTATAATCATAAAGTGTATCTTTTAAGCCTCTCCATTCTCTTCTACTTCTTACTTTGCCACCAGTATAGAAAGAACCTAAACTATCTTTTCCAACTTCTTTTGCCATTATTTCTTTCCTCCCAGTTTCTTTATTTCAATACTCTCCACAAAGGCCTGAACTCTAGTTCTAACTTGACCACTTCCACCATTGGCATATGGTCTATCAAGCTGTAAAACAGGATAACCAAATTTTTCTCTTAAATCGATTGTTCCAACCATTTTTTCATATGCCCAAGGATCACAGAACTTTACTTGTTCATAAATGACACCATCAGCCTTATATTCTTTCGCTAAATCAGCTACATATTTTTTTCTGTCTTGAATCTTTGCTTGATTCATCATTCTAGGACATTGACAAGTCATCATATAATGACGACATATTGTAGTTAAAGGATCTTCACCATCTTTTAAAACAATTGGCTCTCTTGCAGGAAAACTACCATAACAGAATCTATCAGCACAAACATAAGCACCACAATCTTCAATAGCCTTAATAAAATCTAAATCATCAATCTCGCTACCTACAACTTCAACTCTTACTTTATAAGGACACTTATCATCAGCTTTTCTTGTCTTCAACTCTTCAAGAGTTTCCTCTAAAATTGGAATAATAGTTTCTTTTGGACATGCATAAGATGCCATACATAAAACATGAAATTCATGTCCCGTAATTAATGGATTATCTAATTTACGATATTCGCCAATTGAATTAATCAATTCACATACTTTATTGTGTTGTTTAACTGCTTCAATTAAAGCTTCATCACTTATATCAATACCAAATTTTTCTTTTAAAGGATTTAAAATATGATTCTTACATTGAAGAATATATAGATTTAAACCATTATCATCAGCCTTCATTGGAATTTCCATATATTCATAAAAGAAATCATCTTTCTTCATGGTCTTTAAAAGTTCCATATTTTCAACACATCTATTAATCATTGAACAACCATCAGGTGTAATTAAACAATCAAGAAAGTTATAACCACCCTCAATCGCTCTTTCTAGTAAAGCTCTGGAATATTCACATAAGAAATTAGTCATATAATATGTACTAATATCTAAAGATCCACTTCTAGGAGCTCTTAATCTAATTGAAAAAGTTCCCTTTAAATTAAGTAAAGGCTCTGGTACATTGAAACAAGTGTAACCTATACACTTATTGCCCTTTTCTTGAAATTGCTTTACATACTCGTTTTCACTTTCTTCCAAAAGCCTTTCAAGTTCAAACATGTGTTTTAAATCTTTCACTCTATTATCCCCATTTCTTTAAGTGCCTTATAAGCACCCTTATAAATATTAGAATCCTTGCTTATATTTAATATTGATTTACCCAAAATATCATATTCTTGAATTTCTTCATCTTCGCCAATTGCGCTAAGTAATCTTAAACCACCTAAATCCAACTTATCAACAAGACCTAAATTAGAACAACGATTAATAATTAAACCAGCATTTTCATACATTACAAGTTCTCTTGCCACAACATCAATTGTCTTAACTACATCAAGACCCTTTTTAGAAGCATCACTTACAAAGACTAAATTATTAACCTTTTCCATAACTCTTCTATTGATTTGTTCAATACCGGCCTCGCCATCAATTACCACATAATCAAAATGATCTGCCACCATGGTAATTAAATCTCTTAAATAATCATTTACTGAACAATAACAACCACTTGATTCAGGTCTACCAATAGCTAAAAAAGAAAAAGAATCTGTTTCAGTTAACTTATCAAAAATCTCATCTTTCATTTCATGAAGCATTTCAATTGCTTCGCTGTCTTTTCTTTGATCAGCTAACTTAATAAAATTCTCTCTTATATCATTAATTGTGCCATTTTCTTTGACACCTAATGCGGTTGCCAAACCAATTGAAGGGTCACCATCAATAGCCAATATTTTCTTATCGGCATATGTTTCACTTAAGATTTTAACCATAACAGCCGCCAGGGATGTCTTTCCAACACCACCCTTACCGCATAAGGCTATTATTTTATTGCCCATCTTTTTCCCCCTTAAATATCAAACCCTTATAATTATATATCAAAACTTGTTGATATTTTCACAAACCTATAAGCAATACTTATTGAGAATTAGATTATTTATTAAATTATATTTTCTTATATCCAACAACTTGATACATTAAATCATTACTAATTACATCTTTAACAATTAAATACTTATTCATTATTTTAGCCAATTCTTCAGCATCCATAAGTTCATTAGAAACCGCATTAGCACTACCCTCATGATGTTTATTTATATTGGCCCTGCTCATACCATGGGCAATACTTAAAGTTCCATCCTCTTTTAATAAGGTACTTAAATGTTTAATAAGTGCCTCACCATCTATAAAATGTGGAAAAGCATTATAAACAACTATACAATCATATTTTTCATTATCATTAAAATCTAAAATATCGCCACATATAAATTTAACCTTATCATTCTTATACTTACTCTTTGCGACCTTAATCATCTCACTTGATAAGTCAACTGCTGTTATTTTATTTACATCTCTTTTTAAATAATCATCTATTAAAACACCAGTACCACAAGCCACATCAAGTATATCTTTACCACTAGAAACTAATGCATTATCAAGAATAATATTTATAACTTCATCATTCTTAATCATGCCTTCATCCCAAGTAGAAGCTAATTTATCAAAAAACTCTTTAACTACTTCTTTATGCATAGTTAAAATTATAATCTTGAATATTAAAAAACATTAAGCCCCTATGGGGGATA
>CAVCTP010000100.1:0-4737 GCA_963605145.1 Tannerellaceae bacterium | reverse complement strand
CTGTAACAATAAATGGTTTATTAGGAAAGCGCTTTAAATTTCCAGTAATAAGATATCCATCATTATCTTTTATTTCTAAAACAACTTCATAAAATGGCAAATCTTTCATATCTGGTAAAATTTCACCACTTTCACTAGGTTCAAAATAGAGACCAAATTTTTCAATTTATTTCAAAACAACTTCTATAGTATTACCATCAAGCCTAAATTTGTCCCGATAAAGTACATCTCTATATTCATCTATAATTTTTTAACTATATACCGGGATTACTTCTCCTGCCATTATTTTTCTTAAAACTGCAGTTGTTGCAGATTCTGGATTTATTGTAAGTAATGCTGATACAAGAACATTGGTATCTACAACTGCATAATATGTCATTAATTTTCATCTCCATATCTTGTTTTGCGTATTTCAGCATCAATTTCTTCTATAGTCATACCCTTGGCAGAACTCTTTTGAGCTTGAGCTCTTAATTCTTCAAAAGCATTTATTGCATCTTTTCTTGTTAATTCGCTTGAAGAAGCAACTATTTCAAAAGGAATCTTTTTTTCTCTAACAACAGCTCTTGCAAAAACATTTATTGCTGTTGACATATTCATACCAAATTCTGTACAAAGCTTATCAAACTGTTGTTTAAGACTTTCATCCATCCTTACACTAAACATTGCTTGTGCCATATTTATTTTCTCCTCTTATACAATTATTTTCACCTTATGTGTTTCTATTTGGAATGTTTTCATTAGAACTTTTAAATATTATATTTCTTTATGAATATTGGTGAATATAACGCTATCACTTAACAATTTATTTTTAAATCTATATTTACTTTGTCCTATCCCTTTTACTTTAACAAGAACATCTAATTTTAACATATCATTTCAACAAAAAAATCATAAAACTTGTAATTTGAAGCCATATAAATGTCATAAAACTTGTAATTTTTAATTGATAAAATGTCATAAAACTTGTAATATATTAATATGAATGATAAGGAATACAACTTAAAACGACTACAAAGCGTTGAATTAGAGAATTGGTTAAATTGTAAAAGAAGAAAACCTTTGGTTATGTGGGGTGCTAGACAAGTTGGAAAAACAATATTAATTCAAAATTTCTTAGAAGAACACTTTAAAGATTATGTTTATATTGATTTAGTTAAAAATAAAAGAGCTCGTGATTTTTTTAGAACAACAGTAGATCCTTCGATGCATCTTCGTTTTATAGAAGCAGAATTTGGCAAAAAGATAAGTGAAGAATGCCCTTTAGTATTTGATGAAGCACAAAATTGTTTAACTGTTTTAACTTCCCTTAAATATTATTGCCAAGATTATAATAATTTACCAGTCATTTTAACTGGTTCACTAGTTCGATTAAGTTTAAACCGCTCTAAAGAAAAAGATAATTTATTATATCCTGTAGGCAAAATTCATTCTTTAAATCTTTATCCCTTAACTTTTGAAGAATATTTATTAAACGCAAATCCTTACCTTCTAGAACAAATACAAAAAGCATATCGTAACAAAGAAGCACTGTTAGATTATGAACATAAATTAGCGATGGACCTTTTACATGAGTACTTGGCTGTAGGAGGAATGCCAGAAGTTGTTGATACATTCTTAAAAGAAAAATCTTATGTTGATGCAAGCGCAGTATTAAAAGAAATCTATGAGAACTATCTAGCAGACATGGAATTATATAATATTTCCGATATTCAGATATTGCGCACCAGAAATATTTATTTAAATATTTTTTCACAACTCAATAAAGAAAATAAAAATTTTAAGATAACACAAGTCGAAAAAGGGAAGAATAACAGAGATTATTTTGATGCATATGAATGGCTTGATTTGAGCCATATTGTGTATCGTTCGAAAAATGTTAGCGGTAAAGTTAATATTCCAATTCAACAAGAAAACGAAGGACTATTTAGGCTTTATTTAGCGGATGAAGGAATGTTTACCTATCAAGCCAAAGCAAAACAATCAGATTTCTTCGTAGAAAATAATAGAAATACACTCTCTGGTGTATTTTATGAATCCTATGTTGCAGATGAGCTTGTATCTAAAGGAATTCCGTTATATTACTGGACTGGTAAACAAGGACATGAATTTGAATTTGTTGTAGAAAATAATTCAAAGATAATCGCAATAGATGTTAAGAAAAATAAAGGTAAATTAAATTCTTTAAAAGATTTCAGAAATACAAATGGTAAAAATACCATAATTAAAATATCATCTAATAATTTTGGTTATGATTCAAATCAAGATATTCTAACACTCCCTCTATATATGACTTTTATGCTTGCGAATGATTTAGCAAACAATCATCCAATCATAGTTGACACTCCCCATAACTAAAGCAAGGGGTTTTACGACACTTTGGATAAACCAAGTTTGTAACATCTATAGAATGCATTTTCACCAATATCTGTTACACTACTAGGCACATTAATATTAGTTAGATTCTTACATCCTGAGAATGCAAAATCACCAATATGTGAAATACTATTTGGCATATTAACACTAGTTAAGTTAGTACATTCTTCAAATGCTCCCTCACCAATATATGTAACGCTGTCTGGTATATTGACACTAACTAAACTATCACAACCAAAGAATGCACTTTCACAAATTGTATTAACACCATCTGGTATAGTAATATCTTTATCCTCATTAAAATAATCAAATAAAATATTATGGACAATAACAAAACCATTTTTATCTTTTAAACTTTTACAACCTTTGAAAGCATATTTTTCAATAGATGTAATAGTATCTGGTATGTTGATACTTCTTAGATTGCTGCAACCTTCAAATGCCTCTTCGCCAATAGATGTAACACTATCTGGTATGTTGACACTATTAAGATAGATAGATTCGTAGAACGCCTTTCTACTAATAGATTTTGTACCTTGTGGTATAGTAACATCTTCATCATCACCATAATAGCCAAACAAGATATCTCGAATTATGACAAAACCATTTTCATCTTTTAAACCTTGGCACTCTGAGAAGGCATATTTGCCAATTGTTTTAACACTATCTGGTATATTAATGCTTGTTAGATTGCTACATTTAAAGAAAGCATATTTACCAATAGATGTAACACTATCTGCTATGTTGATGCTTGTAATATTACTACAGTTGGAGAATGCATGATCACCAATAGTTGTTACACCATCAGGTATAACAACTAAGTCACTAGAACCATTATATTTTGTTAAAACATTATCTATAATTTCAAAATCATTTGTTGTCATTTTATTGAAACTTCCTTCCTAACGTCTTTATTATAACTTATTAATTTGGGTGTCATTATTATAGATTATGTTCACACTGCCAAGAAAATAATTGCGTTTGACAAATAAAAATCGTAGGTATATAGTTTGTTCATACAAACTAATGACTAGGAGATCAAACATAGAAGGCAACTAGTAGAGAGTCGCGATGGTGAAAATCGACAGTGAGGCGCTATGCAAATGGACCTAGGAGGGCTAGATGAAAGTATTAACGAGTATTTCTAGACGTAATGCCAACGTTAAAAGGCAGAGAATGTGATTGCATTTTCGTAAAGAGAGAAGAGTTATCTTCTAATTAAGGTGGTACCGCAGGTTATAAAGCTTGTCCTTATATAGGGCAAGCTTTTTTGTTTATCACAACGAAAAATGCAGAAAAGGAGGATAAATTCACATGAAAAAATTAGTTACTTTATTCTTATTTATTTCTATGCTAGTAGGTTTGTCGGCTTGTACTTCTAACTCATCTACAAGTACAACAAAAGCCTACAAAGTTGCGATTGTAAAACAATTAGACCATGCTTCACTTGATGAAATCGCAAATGCTATATGTGAAGAGTTAGATGCAATAAGTGAAAAAGAAAGTATCACTATTGAATATGAAGTATATTCCGGACAAAATGATCAAACAACTTTGCAACAAATTGCTTCACAAGTTATTGCTGATGAAGTAGATGTTATTATTCCTATCGCCACTTTAGCTGCTCAAACTATGACGGTGGCTAGTGATGGTGAAGTTCCAATTGTATTTGCGGCTATCTCTGATCCTGAATCAGCAGAACTAACAGATATTGCTTATGTTACTGGAACATCTGATGCCTTAAATACTGAACAAATTATGGATATGATTCTAAGTGCTAACCCTGATACAAAAACAGTTGGACTACTATACTCCATGTCAGAAGCAAATAGTGAAAAACCAATTGCTGAAGCTAAGGCTTATTTAGATAAAAAAGGTATTAACTATATTGAAGCAACAGGCAATAGCGATGATGAAATTAGACAAGCTGCTGCTTCATTAATTGCTAGTAAAGTTGATGCAATATTTACTCCAACTGACAATGTTGTAATGGCAGCAGAATTATCTATTGCTCAAGAGTTTATAGAAGCAAGTATTCCTCATTATACAGGTGCTGATTCTTTTGTAAGAAATGGAGCATTCGCTACATGTGGAGTTAACTATACAACTCTAGGACACAAGACTGCAGACTTAGCGTATAAGACAATTACGCAGGGTATTGAAGCAACAGGTTATGCGGGAACTTATGAAGTAATGGAAGGTGGCATCATAACAGTAAATAAAGATACAAGCAATGCTCTAGGTATTTCTTCAGATATCTTTAAAGAATTTGGAACAGTTATAGAAGTAGAAACGAGTAAAGATTAAAAATGCTATATATTATTAAAACAGCTTTACAACTAGGATGTGTATATTCCTTTG
>CAVCTP010000099.1:0-4794 GCA_963605145.1 Tannerellaceae bacterium | reverse complement strand
GCAAAATTTATTTCAGGCCTTTCGGGAACAGAACTTGTTTTAAATACATTAACTAAAACTGGTTTAGAAAATAGTTTTCCTAATACTCAAATAGAATATAGTTACTCTCCTCAATATTGGTGTGGATGGATTCTGGCATACTATCAATGGAAAACCTGTAGATCATTTCACAATATTCAAGAAAATATATCTATGAAAGAAATTTTAAAATTATACCCAATATTACATGAGGCTTCAGAAGATAAAGCTGTTGATACCATAAATAATATAATTACTCGCAATCACACAATTTCTAATCTACAACAACAAAGAAAGAAATGTGGTTATTCTCAAAGCCAACTCGCAAGGTTAGCTAACGTGAATCTTCGTACATTACAACAATACGAACTAAAAACTAAGGACATTAAAAAAGCCTCTGTACAAACAGTTATGTCACTAGCGTCTACTTTAAACTGTCATATAGAAGACTTATTTGAATATAGAGATAACAACTAAATTTTGTAATACTCTTTATACCATTTCGCAAAAGAATCTAAGCCATCTTTTAAAGATGTATTTGGTTTATAACCATAATCCTTTTCTAATAGACTTGTATCAGCATATGTTGTAACTACATCACCTGGCTGCATTGGTACTAGTTCCATATGTTCATCAATATTAAAGTTATTATCTAAAATACCATATTTTATTAAACTATTCGCTAAAGTATAAACAAAATCCATTAAATTCTCAGGATGATTATTACCAATATTATAAAGATTATAACTATTAATAGGACCCTTATTAATAATCCTTACAATTCCCTCAATGATATCAGCAACATAAGTAAAGTCTCTTTGACATTTACCATAATTAAATATCTTTATCTTTTCCTTATTAATTAACTTATTAGTAAAACTAAAATAAGCCATGTCGGGTCTACCAGCTGGACCATAAACTGTAAAGAATCTTAAGCCAGTTGCCTTAATACCATATAAATGTGAATAAGTATAAGCTAATAATTCATTAGTCTTTTTAGTTGCGGCATATAAAGAAACAGGATTATCAACCTTATCATCTTCACTAAAAGGTACTTTTGTATTACCACCATAAACACTAGAACTAGAAGCATAGATTAAATGTTCTACAGGATGGCTTCTTAAAACTTCTAAGATATTATAAAAACCAATAATATTAGACTCTATATAAACATCGGGATGATTTATCGAATATCTAACACCAGCTTGAGCTGCAAGATTAATAACAACATCAATCTTATAATCATCAAATACCTTATCAATAAAAGATTTATTAGAAATATCACCCTTAATAAAGATAAAATCCTTATTTAACTTTCTAATCTTATCTAAACGATATTCCTTTAAATTTACATCATAATAATCATTATGATTATCAATACCAATAACTCTATAATCATAATCATTCAATAAACGTATACATAAATTTGAACCAATAAAACCGGAAGAACCAGTTACTAAAATAGTCTTTTTCTCTGTCATATCTTTATTTTAGTCTATGTTATTTTAAATTACAATATTAATTTATAATTGAAATATAATGATATTTTTTATAACATAGTTATGAGGAACTAGTATGAAAAAGATAAGTCAAAAACTATTAAGTAGAATTATTAAAAACAATCGTGAAAAAACTAATCTATCGCAAATTGAATTAGCTAATAAAACTGGTATTAATCGAGCAATGATTTCTAAAATTGAATCAGGTAAATATATGCCATCAATTGAACAATTAGAGATATTAGAAGAAACATTAAATTTTTCTATTGAAGACATATTAGTTGATGATGAAATAAAACAAGATAAAAAGCAAATAAAACAAAAAAGTATGAAGATAGCTGTCGCAGGAACTGGATATGTTGGATTATCTATTGCTTGTCTATTAGCACAACATAATGAAGTTATAGCTGTTGATGTAATAGAAGATAAAGTAAAGATGATAAATAATAAAATATCACCTATTCAAGATGACTATATTGAAGACTATCTTAAGAATAAAGATTTAAATTTAAAAGCAACTTTAGATGCAAAGTCGGCATATAAGGATGCTGACTATGTTGTGATTGCAACACCTACCAATTATGATCCACAAAAGAATTTCTTTGATACAAGTGCTGTAGAAGCAGTTATTGATTTAGTAATTAAATATAATCCATCTGCCTACATTATTATCAAATCAACAATTCCTGTGGGTTATACAAAAAGAATTAGAGAAGAAAAGAAATTCAATAATATTTTATTCTCACCAGAATTCTTAAGAGAATCTAAAGCTCTATATGATAATTTATATCCCTCAAGAATTATTGTTGCTTGTGACTTAAATAATTCAAAGGAAACAAAAGCCGCTAATACATTCGCCAATTTATTAAGCCAAGGTGCTATTAAACAAGATATAAATATCTTAATTATGAATTTAACTGAAGCAGAAGCAGTTAAACTATTTGCCAATACATATCTAGCATTAAGAGTATCTTACTTTAATGAATTAGATACCTATGCTGAAAGTAAAGGATTAGATACTAAATCAATAATTGATGGTGTATGCCTTGATCCTCGTATTGGTAATCACTATAACAATCCATCATTTGGTTATGGAGGCTATTGTCTTCCTAAAGATACTAAACAATTACTTGCCAACTTTGAAGATGTTCCTGAAAACTTAATAGAAGCCATTGTTGAATCAAATAAAACAAGAAAAGACTTTATTGCCGATAGAGTATTAGAAATCGCAGGAGCCTATGGAAATAGTGCACAATATGATTCTAAGAAGGAACATAAAGTTGTAATTGGTGTATATAGACTTACAATGAAATCTAACTCTGATAACTTTAGACAATCAAGTATTCAAGGAGTAATGAAACGTATTAAAGCAAAAGGTGCTCAAGTTATTATTTATGAACCAACCCTTAAAGATGGTGATACCTTCTTTGGATCTAAGGTTGTAAATAACTTAAATAAATTTAAAAAACAATCTAAAGCAATAATAGCTAATAGATATGATGTATGCCTAGATGATGTTAAAGAAAAGGTATACACCAGAGACATCTATCGTAAAGACTAAAGCATTCTCGAAAGAGGATGTTTTTATTAGAATCTTAAATTTTCTTTTATAAATTTGAGATATTTTTAAGATTTTAAGATATATTTAAGTTTTTTAACGTGAAAGGACCAAATATTTAAATTTTATTTAAGATTCTTATATATTATTTAAGATTTCCTCATAAATCTAAAATTAATGTTAAAATGTAGTAAACAGGAGACCAACATATGACAAAAGAAGAATTAATTGAAAAACTTGATATGATTCAAAAAATGAAATCTGAATCAAGTACTCTTGAAATAAAAAGTGCTCAAAATGGTTGTCCACAACATTTGTACGACACCCTTTCTAGTTTCTCTAATCAAGATGAGGGTGGTGTTATTATTTTCGGAATAGATGAGAGTCAAGACTATAAAGAAGTTGGTGTCTATGATAGTCAAGATATTCAAAAGAAAATTAATGAACAATGTCTACAAATGGAACCTGTTGTTCGACCATTGCTAACTGTTGTACAAAGAGATGGCAAAGCTTTTGTATCAGCGGAAATACCAAGTATCGACTTAGCTGATAGACCAGTTTTTTATAAAGGCAGAGGTCGTTTGAAAGGATCATATACTAGAGTTGGTGATAGTGATGAACCTATGACTGAATATGAAGTTTATAGTTATGAAGCATATAGAAAAAAATATCAAGATGATATACGAACTGTACAAAGAGTTACACTATCATCTTTAAAACAAGAGAAGTTAAACTATTACATTGACTTATTAAAAAAGGATAAACCAAATCTCGCAAATCTTGATAATAAAACTATCTATGAGTTAATGAGTATAACTAGAAATAATGAAGTTACATTAAGTTCTACCATGCTATTTAGTCCTTACCCACAAGCATATTTTCCTCAATTATGTATAACTGCAATCGCTGTTCCTGGAACTGAAATTGGTGATACTGGCGACTTAGGAGAACGTTTTTTAGATAATCAAAGAATTGAAGGAACCATCCCTGAAATGCTTGAAGAAGCAATCCATTTTGTCAATAAAAATATGAAACACATGACAATCATCAATCCTAATACCGGAGCACGTGAAGATAAAACAGATTATCCTATAACCGCCATAAGAGAAGCTATTATCAATGCTTTAGTACATCGTGACTATAGTGTCCATACCGAAGGTATGCCAATACAAATCATTATGTATGAAGATAGAATGGAAATTAAAAATCCCGGTGGTATATATGGAAGAATCAAAGTTGATCAATTAGGAAAGATGCAACCCGATACTAGAAATCCAGTATTAGCCTTAGCTCTTGAAACATTAGGCGTAACTGAAAATAGATATTCTGGCATACCAACAATACGCAAAGAAATGGAAAAATATAATCTAAAACAACCTGTGTTTGCTGATGAAAGAGGAAGTTTTATTGTTATTTTTTATAAAGAAAGCAATGCCATAAATACAGATATAGAATCAGACAATATTCTACAATTCTGTAAAACACCACGCACAAGAAAAGAGATATGTGAATATCTAAAATTATCATCAATTACTTATGCAATACAAACATATATAACACCTTTAGTAAATAAAGGAAAAATCAAATTAAGCAATCCTAACAAACCTTCAAGTTCAAAGCAATTGTATTATAGTGTTTAACTTTAATTAATAGATTAATTAACTTTAATAACATCTATCTTAAATAAATTTGAAAGTACACTTTCAATGTCCACTTTTG
>CAVCTP010000098.1:0-4912 GCA_963605145.1 Tannerellaceae bacterium | reverse complement strand
ATATCTCTATTATAAGTATCGGCAATTTGAGTTCTAAACTTTAATTTATCAAGTTGGAAAAGTCAATATTAAATTGTAGGTTTGACTTTAGGCTAGCAACATGAGTTTCCTGCTTTTTTAATATCCTTTGCTTCCAATTCTTAGTGAACCTAGTTTGTCCAATATCGGATTGTTTCAATTTATTTTTTGATTCTGGTATATTTCCGACTCTAACGCCATTATGATAAGTCTGAACAACATTATTTTTTATATGATATTTTTCTAGTAAGTTCATTCCATGTCAATATCCTCAAGAAAACACGAGTATTAAATTAATCATAAATAATGGACTATTTTTAATGTTTCTAAATTTGTAACTTGTTTCATTAAAAATGATATTATAATGATTTATATGCTAAAAGATGGCTTCTTTGTTAAAAGAAGGTACCGCAAAATATTAACCGCATGTTATGCTGGCTATTTATTAAATATATTAGGTCTATTATTGGACGGCGTAGTAGCGGGTGCTTTTTTGGGTGAAGATGCCATAAGTGCGGTTGCGGTTGTTGCGCCACTATATATGTTAAGTTGTTTTGTAGGGAGTTTAATTGCTTCTGGTTCTGGAACAGTTTATTCTCGCGAGATGGGGAAATTTAATAAACACAACGCCGATACAATTTTCTCTCAAGGATTAATAATATCGTTAATACTAAGCGTTATAACTTGCACTATTGTTTCTTTAGCAAGACCATTATTTATTTCGTTTTATGATTTAACTGGAAATATTTTAATTTATGCAAACGATTATTATTCTAGATATGCATTTATCTTATTAGTATATCCACTATATTGGTATTTATATGCAATGGTACAAAATGATGGTAATCAAAAATTATGCGCTATATCAGATACAGTGTTTTTAATAGCTCATGTTGTTGGTTCGATTGTTGGAATTAAACTTGGCGGTATAAAAGGTTTAGCTACTGCAACAATTATCGCACATATCATAAATGCCGCAGTACTTGCATTGCACTTCTTTTCAAAAAAGAATTCCTTACATTTTATTTGGAACTTTAATTTTGGTTTTGTTAAAGAAGTGGTAAGTTTAGGATCATCTACAGCATTAACATCAGCTTGTGATTCACTTGTAGATATTTTGATGAATAAAATAATTGTTACATATGTTGGCGAAACATATTTATCTTCATATGCTATTACCAATTTAATGATGTCTTGGAACGATTCTTTCTCTGCATTAGGTGAATCTATTACACCTTTTATTGGTGTTTATAGAGGCGAAAGAAATTCAGATTCTGTAAGAAAAATGGCAAAAACTGCCTTAAAAGACGCTGTTTTAATAGGTTTTTTATCATCGTGCCTATTTGTTGGGCTATCTAAACATATTCCTTATGTTTATAGCATTAAATCTGAGGAAAGTTATATAGCTTCGGTTCATACGTGTTTAATAGTTGGTTCATCATTAATATCTTATTCAATTGGTTATTGTTTAAGAATGTATTATTCAATCATAGAAAAACCAATATATTCTATTATATTTGGTATAAATGTT
Organism: Tannerellaceae bacterium; assembly: GCA_963605145.1. GTDB lineage: Bacteria > Bacillota_I > Bacilli_A > Erysipelotrichales > Erysipelotrichaceae > Colivicinus. The sequence goes on along the minus strand of CAVCTP010000098.1, from coordinate 3,363 downwards.
TCTTTAACATTCCCATTATTATTAGGATTTATTTTAGCAAGAACCGTGGGCATGGATGGAGTATCGCTTGCCATAGCAATCAGCTCCGTTTTGGCGTTAGCTTTAACCGAATTAGTAATAGCAATTAAAGAAGGAAGATCGGCTGTACCATTTGCGATTGATAAGACTGAATATAAATCATTTTCTAAAGATGTTGAATTAAAGAGTGACGATGCAATTGAAGAACTAATTGCTTCAGCAAATAAAGAATTATTAACATATGGTTTAGAACAGGATGTAATTGTTCGTGTTAATAACATTGTGAAGCATTCGTTAATTATTCTTAAAGAATATAACAAAAACAAAACCATTACTTCTGAATGTTCATATATGATATCTGATCAAGAAATAAAAATAGTAATAAGAGATGATGGTGAAATTGTTGATCTTACAAGTTTAGATGAACTTGGCAGAAAGATTGATGAATTAAGTTATAAAGAATTATTAGGAAGTGATGGTCAAAAGATGAATCTTATGACTACCGCTTACAATCGCAATAGCTTCATTATTGCCAAATAAAAAGCGAAGATTAATTCCTCGCTTTTAATTTGGCATAATTTTCACCCATCAACAAATGCTTGTTTGGTGTGCACAATAATTCGAATTCAATATTTTTTTCAAACAACATAACGATGTCGCTTCCTCCAAACAAGAAGTATCCCATAGGATCTCCTTTGTTAACTTTTGTACCCACTTTGATATTTTCTTCGAAGTTACATGAACATATCTGTGACATGCCAATCGGAAGACAAGCAACTAGTCCATATGGTGTTTGCATAACAACACAATCTCTAGTTTCTACCATTTGCCAATTTGTATCTGAACAATCGAAAGCATATAAATTGAGTTCTTGGTCGTAATATATATTACCGCCAGCCGCATTACTAGCTTTAATTTTTGATAGTTCTAGAATTGTTCCTTCAATTGGAAAATGATAACGATGATAATCATTTACGTTAAGGAATGTATGTGTTAGTGTGCCCCCATTGAATCTTCCTTTAAAATTTGAATCTTTACCAAGTAGATCATCTACTTTGTATACTTGATGACCTTTAATTAAAACACTACCGCCGTCAACATAACCGTTATCTAATATTTTGAATGTACCAAATGGTTCCGAATCGGCAGGAGAAACAAGTTCGGCATTACCGATTGGTCTAACATCTGGTGAAATTAATTTTCTTGAGAAGAATTCATTGTATGTTTTATAAATGTTTTCTTTTGGATACCAACCTTCATTCATACCAAACGCATTATCTTGAAATTGTAGTTTGAAATATTCATCATTCCACGATTCAGGGGTAGATAAGAAATCTCCCCATGCATTTGAAAAATCTTTAATCCAACTTGCGATTGGTTCATGATACTCAAGCGTTGGTAAATAATAATTATATTGTTTTAATTCATCTAATTGTTGGCCAAATATAAACCAAAAGAAATTTATTGATTGATTAATATTTATAAATAACGATGGGAACTTTGCTTTCTTTAAAACATTCCATGGTAAGCATTTACAAGCCCAATCAAGAAAATCATACAATTCTTCTAAAGATTGTACAGGATTTGTGTCTGAATTTGGATTAATTGTTTTGGCTTTATCAATAGCTTTTTGCATCAATGATTTTAATTCATCATCTTGCATATATGCTATGAATTGTTCGGTTGTGAGTTCATGTCTCATTGCTTTTTAATTTTAATTAATATTGCCTTTAAATTCATAAATGTATAAGCGCTTATAATACACAATACCAACATACAAAATATGAAGGGTGTACCAACATAGTGCTGTTTGTAAGTTGTTACTGCTAACAAGACTGTTAATACTAGTGAAACAGCAGTAAATGTTAACAACTTGTTCATAGAGAAGTTTTTAGCTGCATTTTCACAATAATTTGCAATATCTAGCTTATATTTAGGTTTTTTCATAATTTCATTATAAAGTATAAAGTAGTATTAAAAAAAGCGATTTGTTACAATTATAGTAACAAAAAGTAATAGAGGGAAAATATATGAACTTTTATGAGCAGACTTCAAATGCAATGAACAAATTAAGCCAGAATGAGCAAACCATTATGACTTATGTGATAAAAAACATGCATGCTGTTAAAAAAATGTCTATTAGAGATTTGGCAAATGCCTGTTTTGTTTCTACAACAACTATTTTTAGATTTGTTAAAAAATTAGGCTATGAAGGTTATTCTGAGTTCATAAACGCAATTACTAAGGCTGAGGCAGATACTAGAAAGATTCATATTCCTTCAATTGTTGGAGATGATAATTATAGGGATTCTTACTTAAAAAACATTATTGAAGCTGTTAAGGTCATAACTGATGAGAAAATAGATAAATTTAAGACTATTATGGCCAAAAATCCTGATATTTATATTATTGCCGAGGGTTTAAGTAGAGAAATAGGCCATTACTTCACTAGACTTCTTACTACAAGTGGTTATAATGTTATTTTTCCAACTGAAAGTTATGAAAAAAACATGGTTTTAAGAAGAATTAAGAAAGATGATGTTTTATTGGTTCTTTCTTATACCGGGGATAATATTAGCGTTATAAACGAGATAGAGAAGATATTTGCGGTTGCTACACCTACAATTATTTCTTTTACTAGAGCTGATAATAACGCTGTTCAAAACATGTCAGATCTTAATTTCTATGTATTTGCGGATGAAATTAATTACGAAGGTATAGATTGTACATCTAGAATCGGCATGATTGCCATCATGGAAACACTACTATATAAGAGATTGACTAAATAGTGTTACATAAATGTAACAAATAACTAAAGTGTTACACCGTTACAAAACCACCTATATCACTAAAATAGGTGTTTTTTTAATATAAAATATAATTAATAAAATAAAAGTGTTTCTGTAACCGCTTACTGGCGTTACAAATTACGAAACACGCCAAATAATAGGAGGAAAATTAATTATGGCAAGAAGAATTGACAGTACACCAAAAGCTGATGGTTTTAGAATGCCGGGTGAATTCGAACCACAGGAAAAGATTTGGATGATTTGGCCTGAAAGACCAGACAATTGGAGAGATGGTGCTAAACCAGCTCAAAAAGTATTCACAAATGTTGCAAAGGCAATCAGAGAATTTGAACCAATAACAGTTTGTGTATCTCCAGCTCAATATCAAAATGCAAGAAACATGCTTCCTGAAAACATCAGAGTTGTAGAAATGACTTCTAACGATGCTTGGATTAGAGACTGCGGTCCTACATTTGTAAAGAATGACAAGACTGGCGAAGTTAGAGGTATCGACTGGGATTTCAATGCTTGGGGCGGACTATATGATGGTCTATAC
>CAVCTP010000097.1:0-4929 GCA_963605145.1 Tannerellaceae bacterium | reverse complement strand
CCTAATATTGCACCTATCATTTTCTCTCCTTTAGAGTTTGTTTATATGTGTGTTATGATGCAAGGGAAATCTTGCATCCTTTCTTTATGTTTTGAATATCAGCATAAGTTAAAGTTTTCTTATCGGCTAATTCATCTGCTATTTTGTTTAAGAAATCTTTATTATCCATTAAGATTTTCTTAACTTGTTGGTAATATCTTTCCATTTCGCTTTGTGCCAAAATAGTTTGTCTTTCAATTAAAGCAGATGCTTTGTTTCTATTATCGGCAATATAGTTAAAACCATATACGCAATAAATACCAACAAGTTCTTTGCATATATCAAAAGCGTGCTTTATATCATCAGCCACATTTGTATCTGCACAAATTGTACCATATGTGATTTCGTGGGCTGCCCTACCTGCTAGATAAAACATAATATTATTTTCTTTTTTTGTTTTATCTTCATAGACGCCTTCACCTTTTTGATTAAATACTGTTAAACTATCGGCATAATAACACTTACGTGTCCTTAACAAACTAAGGCTAACTGAATCAGGTTCTAATATCTCCGCAATAGCTGCGTGACCTGCTTCATATATTGCCATAGCTTTTAAGTGTTTAGGATCTATTGAATCATATGATTCAGCTTCTTCATACATAATTCTTTTATAAGATCTAATTATGTCGCTTCTATTTACTACAGTTCTATTTTCAAAACCAGTATAAACACCTGCTTCATTTATTACAGTTTCAAGTAACGCACAAGTACCACCATTTAATAATCTAGCTATATCTAGATAATCTACATCTTTGTCTACTTTCTTTTTTGATAAGTAATATTTAATAATCTCTTCGCTATCTTTTTTGCTGGGGTTAGAAACATTGATGAGTTTATCAAATCTACCAGGACGTACTAAAGATCTAGGCATATAAGCAGTGTCATTAGATGTTGCAAGTACAAAGACTTCACAGTCTTTACAGTCGTCTATACAAGATTGAATTGTAATATGTGCCTCGGAATTATATCTATCACCATTACTATTAGCGAACTTATCAATATCATCCATAAAAACAATTGAAGGAGCTTGCCTTCTTGCTTCTTCAAAGGTTTCCTTAATCTTTTTAACTAATTCTACTTCTGGGATATCTTTTCTAATAGTAAAAGCTTTTCTTTTACTTGCCTTAATTAAACAATTTGCCATTAAAGTTTTACCAACTCCCGGTATACCAGTGAGTAATAATCCCCTAGTAGTTTTAACACCGAGCTTTTGATACTTCTTAGGGTTTATCATCATATCAGCAATTCTTTCAAGTTCAATTTTTACATCTTTGTAACCTATAACAGCATCAAATTCTTTCATTTTTTTCTCCTTTTTAGTGTTTTAAAAATGAATCTAAATATAGATTTGTTAAATTAGTAATTATTAAATAAATTATTAAATTAATATTAGTTAATTAATGGGCTATTAACTGTTTTAATTATATGGTTGGCAAAACAGTTATCGGACATTAAGGCTTTACTTGTTTTGAATCGATAACTCTGCCCAATATCTAGAAGAGATAATATTACTTACACTTGGCTTTTTACCATATTGAGATTTATACACTGCATAAAAAATCATGTCACAGCATTCAAGTTCAACTAGATAATTATCATCACTTTCTTCTACACTTTTTACTACACCATTAATGTAATTTACACTAGACTTTTCAAAGTTTTCTTGATCTATAGGAAAATAACCCATAGGAATTATTGATTGATGGCTCATTGAATTATTGCTTCTAGCGTAATAATCAGCTTCATTATCATATGCGCGATAATCGCTAAAAGCATAAAGAATTATGTTTCCATCTACGGTTGAATTTAGAGCGGGCATTGAATCATATACTTCAACTGTCATTGGACAAATAAAATCTTGGATTTCAATATCAACTAAACCTGGTTCGTCACCTTCGATTTGTTTTACGATTTTGTCAATTTTTGCTTTCATTATTTTGTCCTTTCTTTTATTGTATTTATAAATTAATTTAGATTAAATAATTATTATTTTAGTTTGTTATAAATCAACGCTTTAATAATAATCAGTCTATAAATAAATTCGGACATCTACTAACTAGTTTAGCAAAATCTACAAAGTTAAATAGTTCGCCATTTGCCCCATTAAATTGGCGCATCATAGGATTAGTATCTCGACAATCTTTTTTATTTAAATCAATCGCCACTAATTTACGATTATCTTTAAACCAAGCAACATCTATCTTTGAATCAACACTTAAGCGACCTTTAAAGCCACATATATTTAATAATCTAACAAGTCTTTTTAGTTCTCTATTGTTTCTATAATGAACAATAATTTGAGGAAATAGTTTATTAATATCATAGTTATTTAAATCATCTTTATTATCAAAATGAACAAAGTCATCATATAAGATTCTTTCTGCGTCTTGTGTTTCTAAATCATCAAACTTTATAGTTGAAAGTCCACTAATAAAACACCATATATATAAATAAATTCTTTTTATAAATCTTTTAATACTATAAACAATACCACTAACTAAATGTTTCATTTTGGTCTCCCTCCACCACAATAACATCAACCCATTTTAGATAAAGATCAACATCTTCATCATCTTTTAGATTTAAAGAATAAATACGATTTTTAAATTCAGAATCGGTATACCAACCATCAAATAATTGTTTTCCATTGAAACCTAAATCAGGTAACTTTAACGAATAATATTCTTCGGGATTTTCTAGAGCTTTTATTTTTTCTTGATTTTGAATTTCAATAATTTTATTTAAATCATCTTCACTAACACTATAAACGTCATTAAGTTCTTCTAATTTAATATGAAGACAAAGTATTCCTAAATCATCATTTAATATAAATTCAGCAATTATATAATCGGCATTAATAGAAGTAATTTTACCAATTTCTTTTATATCTCTACGTGCTCTTTTTGGATTTTTAACTCTAATTTCAAAATCATAATGTTCAACATTCATATAATCCATATTTTTTTGCCCTCCCTGTTAGTATCGCTATTATATAGTCGCTAGTTTTAAGAATCGGACATCATAAAACATTGCCTTACATCTAGATACATTATTAAGGGTTAAATAAAAACACTTCCTTTGGATTGCTGGAGGAAATGTTTATATCTAGTTTTACAAATTGGAAATATAACTTTTTGAATACTAGTCTGAGACTAGCGAAATTGTTTATTTATAGTCCCAATCACCATTTTTTAGTTCTTCATATAAACTATCACAAAATTTTTCATCATCTTCACTAGGTTCTGCGATAACTGGATTCAACATGTGTTCTGCATATAATTCTGCTTCTTGTTCATTTAATCCTAAAGATAAAGCATATTCAATTAAATCTTCTCTTTTCATTTTTGCTCCTTAAATTATCGGTATTGCCACCCTAGAGTTTTGACACTCAAAACTTCTTAAAGCTTTTGAACTACACTACCATCAAGACAATTAATACGTGGTATCTCTTCTAAATAAGATGGTTTAGACATTCTTTCCCATTGACTTGTTGTGCCTTCGAAAAGCACTGTGTCTGGCATAACTTCGCCATTAAATCCTTCCTCAATTCTAATGTTTCTACCACAACTATAATGAGCGTGCATTTGGCCATCAATTATGCCAGATGATTTTTCATATGCATCATAGTCTTCTAGGATTCTATTTAGAAGTTTATCAATATCTTCTCTTGAGTTACCTTCCTTTTTAATCCTTTCTAATTCTTTTCTAATTGTGCTTGCTGTTAGTTCCATTGTTATTTTTCTCCTTGTTTTTTTATTTATATTTATATTATGAAGTGACAATTTATAAAATCGGACATTATTAAGGTAATTCAATATAGTTAGGCATTTTTAAATCTAATGGTAATTCATTCGAATTATTCATGTTCCATAAAGCAATTAAAGTTTTCCAATTAGTTGATTTACTATACTTATTAATTTCTGATAAGAACATCATTAAATCTTTCTTTTGTTTATCACTTAATATATTTTCTTTACCAGTATGATGAAAATATTTGGGTGAATCTAGTCTTATACATGTATGGAATATCTCACCCTTTGTATCTTTGTCTCTTAAATGAAAATGTGGGATATTGTCGTCATCAGTACAAACAAATAGTTCACGGTCATCTGCATAACCAATACGAGCAATTTCTTCTGAATGTTTCTCATCTATTATTACTTTTTCATTATTAATATTATCTTGATAATTATCTTTTGAAACTTCTTCAATCATGTTTATAATATTTTTCATTTTGTACATTCTTTATTTATTTGTTTTTTTAGATTTTTAATTCAAAACATTTTCCTTTTGAATATAGGCTTGCTAGTGCTGATAATATATTTTTATTAGGTAGTTCAGTGCAAGTCAAACAGATTTGTTTACCATCACTTATTAATTTCTCTAATATTTTTGCGATGAATTCACCATTTGTCTTGTCATCTACCTTATCAATATCATCTATTAAGATTAATGATATTTCTTTAAAATTGCTTAACTTATCTATATCAAGATTACATTTATCAATTATTGTCTGGAAACCATCAGAAGATAGCCATTCATTATGGTTTTTACTTACTTCTGTGTTTAGGAAAAATATTGCATCCAATAGATGCGACTTACCACAGCCATGAGCGCCATATATTACTAGTGGGTTTGCATTATCTACATATTCATCTCTAGCAATCTTATTAGCCAAATCAAAAGCTTCTTTGTTGGCATCATTTACGATAAAGTTTTCAAAAGTATTTTTCATTTTATATATCCTTTCGCACTTTAATTTATTTCATTGTATAAGCAGCGATATACAAAACGGACAATTATGGATTGGTTTGTTATTTTAATTTTTAATTCCTAGTTTTTTATTAACCTAAATGACTCTTATAATGATTAGAACCATCTGATTTAAAG
>CAVCTP010000096.1:0-4957 GCA_963605145.1 Tannerellaceae bacterium | reverse complement strand
AGATATTTTAGCTAGTACATAATAATTATTTTGGATTTGAATATTGTATAATATTTCTTGTATGTTAGACTCATTACAAGAAAAATTAACTAAGACTTTACGTAATATTCAAGGTAAAGGAAAACTATCAGAAAGAAATATGGAAGATACTCTAAAGGAAATTAGAGTAGCCTTATTAGAATCCGATGTAAACTATACTGTTGTTAAGAATTTTTTAGAGACCATAAGACAAGAATCTATAGGCCAAGATGTATTAAATAGTATTGAACCTGGTCAATTATTAGTTAAGATTGTTCATGATGAATTATTAAAACTATTAGGTGATGGTGATAATGAACTAAAATTTAATGAATCAGGTTTGTCTATATTTATGGTTGTTGGCTTACAAGGTACTGGTAAGACAACACAAGTCGCAAAACTCGCTAATTTGTTAAAGAAACAAGGCAAGAAGGTAATGCTTATTGCTGGAGATATTATTAGACCTGCAGCAATTGATCAATTAAAAACATTAGGTAATTCAATTGGTGTATATACCTATTCAGAAGGTGTAGATGTTAGCGTATTAAAGCAAGTTAAAAATGGTGTGGAATACGCTAAGAGTAATAATTATGATGTATGTTTAATCGATACCGCTGGTAGACTTCAAATAGATGAAACCTTGATGCAAGAGTTAAAAGATATTAAAGATTTAACTCATCCACAAGAAATTCTTTTAACTGTAGATGCTTTAACTGGTCAAGATATTGTCAATGTTGCCAAAGCCTTCCATGAATTACTTGATGTAACTGGTTTAATTGTCACTAAATTTGATGGTGATTCAAAAGGTGGCTCTGTTTTATCTGTTAAAGCAGTAACTGGTGTACCTATTAAATTTACTGGTATTGGTGAAAAAATTGATGATATAGAAACATTCCATCCAGATAGATTGGCCCAAAGAATTCTTGGTATGGGTGATGTTGTTTCCTTAGTTGAAAAAGCCCAAGAAGAATTTGATATGAAGGAAGCTGAAAGGCTAACTAATAGAATGATGTCTGGTAAGTTTACCATGAATGATTTATTAAGTTCTATTGAACAATCAAGTAAACTTGGTCCTATTTCTTCAATTATGAAGATGTTACCAGGAATGTCTGATTTTGCTGGACAGATTAATGATAATGAAGTTGATGATCAACTTAAACATACTAGAGCTATTATTTATTCTATGACTCCTGAAGAAAGAGAAAATCCTGATATAATGCGTTCATCTCATAGAAGAAGAATTGCTGCGGGAGCTGGTGTAAGTATTAATGAAGTTAATAAATTAATGAATCAATATGAAAGAACAAAGAAGATGATGAAATCATTCTCATCTATGGCTTCTAAATTCAAAATGTAATATGTGTGGTAGATATCAATTTAATATTTTAGATAATAAAATTGGTAAACAAATAAAAGAAAAAACAAGAAAATTAAATCTCTTCTATAAACAAGGAGAGATTTTTCCTAGTGATAATGTTTTATGTATTATACCTTCAGAAAGTAAAATTGATTTAACTGTTAAAAAGTGGGGTATAAAAGTAAAGTCATTATTAATTAATGCTAGAATGGAAACCATTGATGATAGATTAACTTATAAAGCGATTAAGAATAATCGTTGTGCCGTAATATGTAATGGTTTTTATGAATGGGATAAGAGTTCTATTAAGCATTATATTTCTACTAGAGATGATTATATTTATCTTGCTTGTATATTTAATGAAGCAAATGAACTAGTAATTATTACTACTAATGCGAATAATCAAATGAATAAGATACATAATCGTATGCCAATTATTATGAATAGGGATGAAATGCTTAAATATATTCATAATGAAGATGATATATTTGTTGAAAAAGAATTAATAATCAAGAAATGTGATGAATTTATTAGCTTATTTTAGAGTAAAATTGAAGTATGGAAGAGAAAAAAGAATTTATTATTAATTTATTATATTTTGCCTTAATATTTGGTCTAGTATATGTATTTATCAAATATTTATTACCAATTGTTGCCCCATTTTTAGTAGGCTTTCTATTAGCTTATATTGCGCTTAAGTTATCTAAAAAATTATTTAAGAAAGATAATAAAGCCGTTAGAATTATTTCACTTATAATAATCTATATTGTCTTTTTAGCAACCGTAGCATTACTTTTATTATTAGGAATATCAAAGGTTACGGATTTCCTTATTTCTATGCCTACTATTTATAAGAACTATATTGAACCTGCTTTAAATAGTATTGAGAAAACCTTAATTGATTTAAACTCCAATTTACCTATAGATATCAAAACAGATGTAAATGCTATGATTGTTGATATAGGTGATTCTATTGGTACTTTATTTTCTTCATTTGCTTCAAATGCTGTATCTGTTGTTACTAGCTTAATATCAAATACAACTAGTGTTTTATTAATATCTATTGAAACAATTGTTTCATCTTTCTTCTTTGTTGCTGATTTTGAAAATATTATTTCTTATTTAACAACTATAATGAGTAAACGTACTTTAAAAATATATAATCAAGTTCAAAATTATATTCATAATACTTTATTCTTAGTTTTGAAATCTTATGGAACAATAATGCTTGTAACATTCTTAGAGTTATTCATTGGTCTAATGTTGATTGGCATAGATAATTTTGGTGTATTGGCAATGCTTATTGCGATACTAGATATCTTACCAATTCTAGGCGTAGGAACAGTGTTAATTCCTTGGGGACTAATTTGTCTACTTTTAGGTAATACCAAGACTGGTATTCTTATCTTGATTCTATATGTAATCATTACAGCTATTAGAAATGTTATTGAACCAAAACTAGTAGGAGGAGATTTAGAGATACATCCATTAGTAACTCTTGCTTCAATGGTAACAGGACTCGCAATATTTGGCGGTGTTGGTATGTTTGGCTTACCATTAACAATTTCTTTCTTTGTGAAAAGAAGTAAAAATGAATTAGGATAGAGTCAAGTAAAAATACTTGACTCTTTTTTTTATTTATGTTTAAATAAAAAAGCATTAAAGGAGGGCATATGGTAAAACTTAGATTAAAGAGAATGGGTGCTAAGAAAGCTCCTGCATACCGTATCGTTGCTGCTGATTCTAGAACTAGAAGAGATGGTAGAGAAATTCAAACAATTGGTACATACGATCCAACAAAGAATCCAGCTATTGTAAATATTGACGAAGAAAAAGCATTAAAATGGTTAAATGAAGGTGCTATTCCTTCTGATACAGTTAGAGCATTATTATCTAGTAACGGTATTATGAAGAAATACGCTGACAGCAAGAAAGCTTAATGATTGATTTAGAAAAAGTATTATTGAATATTGTTAAACCAATGTGTTCAGATCCTGAATCTGTAACTGTTAAACAAATGGAAAGTATTAATGAAAATGAATTACTTCTATATGTTTATGCACCAAGTGAAGATATCGCCAGACTAATTGGTAAACAAGGTTCAATGGCTAATTCGATTCGTCAAATGTTGCAAGTAGCATCTAAGATTGAAAATAAGCGTATTTCAATCAAATTCGAAGCACTATAAAAGATGATTTATCATCTTTTTTTCTTTATAATATTAGTTATGGAATTTGTATGTATTGGGAAAATCGCTAATACCTTTGGTATTAAAGGTGAACTAAAGGTTGCTTATGAAACTGATTTTGTATCAGAAAGATTTAAGAGAGGTTCTTCAATTTATATAGGTGAAGATAAAATACCTTTTGTAGTTAAGTCTTATAGAATTCATAAGAATTTTTTATTACTTACTTTAAAAGATAATGAAGATATTAATTTAGTAGAAAAGTATAAAAATTGTTATATATACAAATCAAAAGATGATATTAAACCATTAAAAAAAGGTGAATATTATTTCTCTGATTTAAAGGATTTAAATGTCTATGTCGATAATGAATTAGTAGGAAAAGTATTAAGAGTTGAAGAGGGTATATCTAGTAATTATTTAAGAATATTAAAGCAAGATAAGGAATATTTAGTACCATTTTTACCAAACTTTATAGAAAATGTTGATTTAGATAATTCACGAATTGATATCAAAAAGATGGAAGGATTGTTATGAAAATAACGGTCTTAACCTTATTTCCTGAAATGTTTGATGGTTTTTTGCATACCTCCATCATTTCAAGAATCTTAGATAAGGGTAATGTTGAAGTTAAACTTGTTGATATAAGAGATTATTCAACCGATAAACATAGACACGTTGATGATACACCATATGGCGGTATGGCTGGAATGCTTATGAAAGTTGATGTGGTTCATGCTGCTTTAAAAGATAACATCACTGATAATTCTCATGTATTGTTAACTTCACCAAAAAGTAAGCCTATAGTACAAAAAGATTTAATACGTCTTAAAAATTATGATGATTTAGTTATAATATGTGGCCACTACGAAGGAATTGATTATCGTATTGAAAAATATGTTGATGAAAAAGTTAGTATCGGTGATTACATTTTAACAGGTGGTGAATTAGTAGCCCAGGTATTAATAGATGGAATATTAAGATTATTAGATGAATCAATAAGCGCTGATTCTTTATATGAAGAATCTTTTAATGATGGCTTATTAGAATATCCTCAATATACTAGACCTTATGACTATGAAGGTGATGTAGTTCCTGATGTCTTAACTAATGGTAATCATAAACAAATCAAAAGATTCAATAAGAAAATGTCTTTAAAAGAAACTTTATTATATAGACCAGAATTATTAGAAAATAGGAACTTAGATGAAGAAGAACAAGAGCTTTTAAAGGAGATAAAAGATGAACTACAAGGATGATATTAAAGCTATTGTATTTGACTATGATGGTACATTAATAGATTTTAATTATCATGCAAGTGAATATACTAAGAAAGCTTTAGAATTATTAAAAGATAAGGATTATAAAATTTGTTTATCAAGTGGTAGACCTTGTTA
>CAVCTP010000095.1:0-4959 GCA_963605145.1 Tannerellaceae bacterium | reverse complement strand
TTTGTATTGATGCCGAAGAATTTTCAATTGTAAGTGGAGCATTAGCTTTACCAACTAAACCACCAGCCGAAACAGTTGCATCATTATCTGAACGTGTAACAGTTACCTTTTGATTCATTGATTCATTAGTAACCAATACATCTTCTATATTGATTAAATTATTTCCGCCTATTTCTCCAATTGCAACAGCGGCATTACCATCTGTAGATGAAACAGTAAAGTCTTTTATCTTTAAACTAGTTAAAGTCATTTCGCTATCTACATAACGGAATAAGCCAGCATCATTGCTATAATCACCACCAAATGATTTATAAGCATTTGAATTTATAACAAAATTACTTAGTTCTTTATAATTACCATCATATTTAGTTAAATTCTTATTTCTAATACCATAGAAAGTATTAGAAATATTCTTTGAACCATCATAATTATGAATTGAATTATAGAAATCAGACCAAGTAATATTATCTAATTGTTTAGCAGTCTTTATTTGATCATCAACATTAGAAACAATTGGATCTAGATTTTGTAGATGTCTTAAATAAGCAATCTTAGCATTGCCAATATCACCATCATCATGTTTTGCGAATGATGTATTTTGTGTTTGTGCTTCTACATCTGCTATCTCTGCCCATTCATTATATTTATTCGCAACTCTAGCACTAATATTTTCACCAATAATATAGTAATTGCCAAATATTTGATAGAAACTCTTATTAGAATTAGCTATAGTTACACCATTTGTGTTATTGATTGTATTAGTTGTTATATTATCTAAAACAATAGTTATTTTTTTATTTGAACTATCATAACTTATTGGAAGTTTAGTAGTAACGCTATCTAACCATGTACTATTGCCATCAGCATCAACTTCGCCTTCTTTGACAATAGAAACACTAGTTCCTTCAATCTTTAATTGGAAAATCTTTGTCTTATTAGAAACATCACCACTTAAAGCAAAAGTTAATTCACTTTCTTTCTTATCAACATCAATAACAAGCCTTAAAGTATCATCGTTATAGAAAGTGAAATTAGCTGATTTCAAAGTAGGAACTTGCCAATCACCATAATGATAATTAGTAATACTTGTACTTGCAGCACCACTATGCCATTGCGAAATAGTCTTAAATGGATATAAAGTAGTAGTTTTTTCTAATGCTACATCATGAACATAAGCTAATCTCTTTATTTTATCAGAAATAATAATTAACTTACCACTTTGATCACTGGCATTAACAGCTGTTGCATTAGTAATATTACTTATATTTTCATTAATACTACTTAAATAATATCTTGCGCCTGTATAAGTACATGTATTTTCACTAATTGCCACAAAATTATCAGTATTAGTAGTGCCAGAAACTCTGCCAGTACAATAAACATTATCTATATTTGAAGCATTAGCTCTACCTATCAAACCACCAGCATTATTAGCTTTTGCACTAGCTGTTGAATAAGAATAAGAAACACTTGATCTACTTAATTCGCCAATCAGACCGCCAGCATTAGTTGAACCAATAACATTATATCTACCCTTACCAGTAGTGTTATTTGTATATCTACCATCATTTGTATGGCCACCAGCATATGAATCTATAACTTCGCCACTATTAGAAATACTACCCACTAAGCCACCAGCAGCGCCGCTATTAGATTTTACATATACAGCAGCAGCACTAGCACTGATTCTGCCACCTGACATATTGCCAACTAAGCCGCCAGTATTCTTATTACCTTCAATACTCAAACTAGAATCATCCTTGTATGAGTTATAAGCAAGAACACCATTAATCTTTAAATTAGTTGCACTACCAACAAGTGCGCCAGCATAGCCATTATATGAATCTATATCAAAATTAACTAATCTTAAATTCTTAACTTCACCATTATCTAATTTAGAGAACAAGCCGCCATTTAAAAGATTAACCTTTGAATTACTAGTATTAGTATTAACATAAATACCAGTAATAGAATGATTATTATTACCATCATAAATAAAACTATCAGAAGTAACTTCTACTGGAACATAAGAACCTTCCACTAATTTACTTGTTCCATTTGCCTCATATATAGAATTATTCTTATTGAATATAGAACTACTTCCACCCCAAGTAATATCACTTATTTGAGTAGCCTTATCAACTTCAACTGATACATTAGAAATTATCTTTGATAAGTTTTCAATATGTCTAATATTAGAAACCTCACAAGACTTTTTATCTTCATCATAAGAAGCATATAAACTATTAGTTGTACTCTTACCACTGCTAGCAATATTAGTATAAGCATTATTAGTATAAGCAATAGCCCTAACAATAATATTTTCGCCAGGTATTAAACCACTAGAAGCAAATTGAGCATTAAAACCTAAAGATGGGCTAGTAATATCATCTAATACAACTCTAAATACTTGACTTGAACCAACCTGACCAATAGCAGCATTGCCACTTACCATTTGGCCATCTTTAACAATATCAATATATTTACTCTTGCCGCTAGTTTTGCCAGTAATTAATAATCTTAAAGAACCATTAGTTTGCGAATTATCAGTATTATCAATTTCAACAATTAATTTTTCTTCGTTGTAAATAGTTATCTTAGGGGCAACAAATCTATTAACTCTATTCATTAAATCTTCATCAACGCCACCATAATAACCAATAACAGCATTAGTTTCAGAATACTTTCTTCTATCCTTTTTCTTATCGTCGCCACGATAATTTTCAATTAAATCGCTATATTCATCTTTTGCGAAACCATGAGGATATTTTCCATCTGGTTCAGCGTAAAAGACATCTAATATAATTGCTTGATCCTTATGATATCTAATCACAAAGGAATTATCACTTCTAATATCATCATCAATAGAAGCATAAGGCAATAAAGAAGCTAATAAAGTATCATCATTATATTTATCTAATGTATCCTTATTAACAACAAAGTAATAAACACCAGTACTCTTACCATTTTCATCTAATTCCGCTGTCCCAAAATAACTTTCATCAAAACCACCTAAATAATTTTCACCATCAATCATTGATAAATGATTTTGCGCAGAAATAAATATTTCCTTAGCAGTATTATCTAGTTTTAATTGATATAAAGTTCTAAGATATGAAAAAATGAAGATTCCACTAAGTGATAAAAGAATCACAATAATGGCTACAACACCTAAAAGTTCCATCAATGTGAAACCCTTTTTGTTATTCTTCTTTCTTCTTAAATTCTTCAAAATACTACTCATTTTTATCCAACTTTTAATACATATTCCTCTAATTTAGCTAGCGATTCATCTGAACCAATCTTTTTGACAACTAAGTTAGTAAATCTAACTAAGCCATCATTATATTTTACCATTTCATAGGTACAAAATAAATTCTTATTAGAAGCTTCCCTACTCACAAGTAATCTAGTCTTACTACCGCTACTATTGTTGACATATTCTGTAATAACAATTGAACCATTCTCATATTCAGTACCAGAATATTTGCCAATAATACTTTCATCACCAGTTTTACTACTTAAATATGTAATTGCATCATCTTCAATCACAATATCCGTAGCAGTAGATAATTCATCTCTAATCTCACTTATAGTAGTTGACAATAATAGTTGTGCATTAGCACTATTAACAACATCAACATAAGCCTTTGTCGCAACAGAAATACCTCTTGCTGTTAAAGCCGTAAGTAATAATAATATGAGGACTGATATTAGTGTTTCTACTAATGTAAATCCTTTTTTTCTATTTCTAATCTTTCTCATTGTTTCTTTAAATAAGCTATTACTTCATTACTAGAAAATGCATCATTTATATAATATGTGACATTAATTGTAGAACTAGTTCCTAAAACTAATACACAATTGCTATTACCATTTTTAAAAGTAATAGTGCCATCTTCATATTCATCACCATTTAAACCATCAGCTAGAATATTATTTTTTTTATAATATTCATCCATCTTTTCATTTGCTGATTTAATAACTTTTACACTACTATCAATAGAATAAGAAAGCATCAATAAACATAAACAAATAATTAATAAAGAAACTAATACTTCAATTAGTGTTTCACCATTATTTTGTTTTAACTTTCTTCTAATATTCATCTATATTTTTTCAACCTTCTCTAATACCCAATTAAATTTAGTATATTTTATTCTAGTGCCCTCATTTTCATTGACATCCTCATATTCTTGAATATCGCACGAATAGGTATAACGTAAGTTATAATGGCCTACACCACTTTCACCATCATATATAAGCAATATCAATCTTTTATCCCTTGTAAGCTCAATTGTTGCCTTAGTTGAAGCAATTCTATCATCAGATGCTTCAATAGTAATTGCAGTAGCTTGATAATCATTAGGTAAATTAATTGTATTTAACTCATTGATATTGATATCATAATTAGCCTTGTTTTCTATTACCTTATCATTTTCATCAAGTTTACCTATAAAACCATAATCGATTGCTATATCGTTTAATACACCTAAACCTTTTTTTAAATCACTATAGATGTATTCCTTTTCCCCATTTGTATTAGTTGATTCTCTAGCAAAGTAGAAATTATAATTAGTTCCATCATATTTTCTAGAAATAATTACGCTATTATCTTCTATTGTTTCTTTTAAAATATTAGCGGCAGAAGTAATGGTGTAATAGCGTTGATCAGTTTTAGCTACATTAACAATTCTACCGGCTGATGCTCTAGCAGCAGTTATCAGAATTGAGCTAATTACAACACTTACTAATAAGACAAATAGCGCAATCAAAATTGATGCGCCATTAGAATTATTTAACTTATTTTTTAATACCCTTTTCCTCATTTTTATGCCGAATAATCACTTGCATATTCATAGTCTACTAATGTAATAGAGACTGAACAAGTATCATCTTGACCTCCAGAAACATATAAGTTTGTTATCTGATATTTATGAACAGAATCATGTAATGCAC
>CAVCTP010000094.1:0-4961 GCA_963605145.1 Tannerellaceae bacterium | reverse complement strand
ATGGTTTAACAAATGAAGACCTTGTCGATATTGTAAAGTTTGCAACTATCTCAGCCGGTTTATCTACTACAAAGCAAGGTGGAATATGTTCTGTTGTAGATATTGAAACAATAAATGATTATTTATCTAAAAGTTATATCTAGAATTAATTTTCTTTACGCCTAATATTAAGGTGAAAATGGCATTCGATTGTTGTTTTCACCTTAAACTATATTTAATTTAAAACACCGGGGACTACTTATGAATAAAACTATTGAATTTTATAAAAACAAATCTGTGCAATCCTTTTTAATGTGCATTGAAATATATAACAAACCAACTATAGACTATAGATTGGAAGGTTCTGTATTCTTTTTGTGTAACGCTTGGGAATTAATGCTTAAAGCAAAACTTTTACTAGATGGTAAAGATATTTATTATCCCAATAAAAAAGGCATTAGAAGATTTATATCTTTAAGTGAAGCGGCAGCTAGAGTAATGACAAACGAAAAAGATCCAGTTAGAGAAAATTTAAAAGTAATTATTTCCCTAAGAAATCTCGCAACACACTCTATTATTCCTGAGTTTGACATTATTTATTCACCTTTTATGGCTTTTAATGTTCAGGCTTATGCAAACAAAATGTATGATTATTTAGGTGTTAATATAAGTGAATATATTAAGAATGATCTGCTCTCTCTGTTTGTAAATAACAGAAGTGTTAATAAACAAGAAATTTTAAGCAAATATGGAGAAGGCATAACCGCCATGTTTGAAGAAAAAGAAGGTGAGTTATTAAATGCTATTTCAAATAATGGCAATAATTCTATTGCCTCCAAAGTAGAAATTAATATCTCTCGTATTAATGATAAAAGTAAAGCTGATTATCTATTTTATACAACAAACAATCCAAAGGATAAAAATGTTGTATATGTTGATAGAGAAGTTGATTATAACAAAAATTATCCTTATACTCATCATCAAATTGCAAAAGAAATTAACTCTATTATTGTAAAAAATAATATGGCATTTACACCTATTAGAGAGCCACAAATTAAATCTGACGGTTCTGTGTCACCTTTATTTACATATAAATGTTTTGATATGTTATTAAAGGAATACAATATTAAGAATAATAAAGAATATTGTATATCATTTGAAAACGGCAAAGGTATTGTTTATAAATATTCAAACAAATTAACTACATATTTTATTTCCTTAATAGCCGACAACAAAGATATAGTTGCTAATTTAAATAAAAAAGTTAACCCCAGGAGCAAAGGCATCTCGACATAAGTCTTACTGGCACAGCCAGCCCAGCTTTATCCTTCACAAGTTAACTTTGTACTTATATTATCCGGTTTTTACTGGTAGAAATCAATATTTTTATTTAACTTATAACCACAAAAATATACTTAAACTCTAAAAAAATATTATATAAACAAATAACATCTCAAAAAACTAAACAGCTTTTATGTTTTGAATATAATTCACTATTGCTCTTATCTAATATTGCGATGAAAACAGCATTCGAATGTAGTTTTCATCGCAATCTTTATATTTGAATTTCTTATTTTCTCAAAAGGACCTTATCTAAAGGCTCCCATGATACTTTTTGAATAAGAGGTTCTGCATCATTGTCAGGAAGGTGTACAAACTCGCCAACTTCTTTGTCGTCAAATCCTCCATAGAAATAAGATAACGAACTTTCAAAGCAAGGAATAATACCAACCTTGCCATCTCCATTTAGGTATCGAGAGATAAGTTCACCATTATAAAATGACACCGGTATATTGTTATCTCTGAGTGCGTTATAAAATCTAACACCATATTCAGGACAGCAATATTCATTTGTAGATATAGACAGCCAATAACCTCTAGTATCTTTTCTTACAAAAAGATGTACACGTGTTCTTGAGCTGCCTTCAATCACCTCCCAAATATGCGAAGGGTTGTCTATCTCCCACTTTTCTTCTTGTGATAGCCCAAACCATTTTTCAAAAGCTTCTGGAGAGGAATTTGGAACCATTAGAAATCCACCATTCCTGTCGTCTGCATATCTTTTAAATAATTCAAGTGCTGAACGAGTTTCACTACCTTCTAGTTTGTTTGCTACATAACCTAATTTACAGATATCAAGATAACGATTGACTGTCATTTCACTAAGTCTCATATCGTCATTTGGATTTTTGAGATATTCCGCAAATTTTTTGCACTCTTCATCGGAAATGACATCTTGCTGTTCTTCTTTTTTCTCAGGATAGAGAGCCCAATACTCCTTGGTAGGAATAGTGCCTATTCTGTATTTATATGAAAGATTTTCTTCAAGCCAATCATTATATGTTCCACTTTCTACCATCTCGACAGCCGCTTCTACTGAATTTAGTAGCTGTTGCAAAAATTCAGAAATATCATATTCCCAACCTCCATTTTCCGGAGATATTTGAACCACGGCTCTATCGTTGAGCGCTATGGTGCGGTACTCTTTGTATTCTACAGTTACCAGCCTGTACCAGTAATACTCATCGGGATAGTTTTCAAGCCAATACTTATTAAACTCTTCTTTGGTTTTAACTATCTCATCCTCGACATATTCCTCAAAATCACCAAAATCTTCGATTGTTCCGCGTTCTGCTCTAAGCCACAACTCGTGTCTATCATCATCTCCACAAGGTTCAAGTTTAGCAAGACAAGCATATAACTCGTTTACGATGCTTTTGCTCTTCTCATCGAGTTTATAATTCTCATTTCGAAACCTAAAAATAAAATTATCAATAATAGGTGCTATCATAATTGTTTTCCCAACCTTTGTTACTCAAATCATACCATGTTTGTGACAAAAGCAGTATTGCTAAGTAAGTCATATACTTATACCGAAAATAAGAGTAAAAATAATTCTAAAGAATAAACAAAAATACAAACAAAATTATGTTATTTGTTAAGTTTATGAAAGACAATAAATATTTAACTGAACAACACTAACAATATTTTTAAAAAAACCTTACAGAATATTTTTCTATAAGGCTAATTAATTATTTAATTACTTTTAGTTGTTTAATATAGTTTAGCACCAGCTGGGATATGATTATCAAGCATCAATAGATGTAATCTTTCTTCACCTTTTTCATGATGTACCGCAGATATCAACATACCGCACGAATCAATACCCATCATCTTACGTGCTGGAAGATTTGTAATGGCAACACATGTCTTACCAACTAACTCTTCTGGTTCATAGTAATCGTGAATTCCACTCAAGATAACTCTACTTTCACTTGTTCCATCATCAAGAGTAAACTTCAATAATTTCTTTGATTTAGGTACTGCTTCACATGCTAGTACTTTAACAACTCTAAAGTCTGATTTAGAGAATGTTTCAAAATCAACATAGTCTGTAAATAATGGTTCTATTTCTACATTAGAGAAATCTATCTTTTCATTACTATTTTCGACTTGTTTATTAATCTTATTTACCTTATCACCTGCTTGAGGTTTCATAGTAGGGAATAAGATAACATCTCTAATTGATTCTGCTTCGGTAAAGAACATACATAATCTATCAATACCATAACCAATACCACCAGCAGGAGGCATACCATATTCAAGTGCTTCAATGAAGTCCATATCAATATCATTAGCTTCATCATCACCAAGTTCTTTAGCTTTTAATTGTTCTTCAAATCTATTAAGCTGATCATCTGGGTCATTTAATTCAGTATAGGCATTACAGAATTCTTTACCGCCCATGAACAATTCAAATCTATCAACAAATCTAGGGTCTTCTTGATTAGCACGAGTTAATGGAGATATTTCTACTGGATGACCATATAAGAAGGTTGGTTGTATTAAATCTTCTTCAACATACTTTTCAAAGAAAGCATTAATAATATGTCCAACAGTAAAGTGTGGTTCAACTTCAATATCATGTTCCTTAGCAAGTTTCTTTGCTTCTTCTAGAGTATATTCTTGTTTAAAATCAATACCAGTCTTTTCTTTAATAGCATCTACCATAGATACTCTTTTAAATGGTGCCTTTAATTCAATATCATGGCCTAGGAAATTATAATGATATTTTCCTAATGACTTAGCAATCTCCATGAACATATTTTCTGTTAAATCCATCATACCCTCTAGGTTGGAATAAGCTAGATATGCTTCCATTAAGGTAAATTCAGGATTGTGCATTGCATCCATGCCTTCATTTCTAAATGTTCTACCTATTTCATATACTGCTTCCATACCACCAACAAGTAATCTTTTTAGTGATAATTCCAAAGCTATACGCATATACATATCTAGGTCTTGAGCATTATGGTGAGTAATAAATGGTTTAGCACTAGCACCAGTTAATAGGGTGGTTAATACTGGAGTTTCTACTTCTGTAAAACCTAAGTTATCCATATAATTTCTAATTGTCTTAATAATTTGTGGTCTTAAGAAAGCAGTCTTTCTTGAATCTTCATTCATTATTAAATCTAGATATCTTCTTCTATATCTTTCTTCCTTATCAGTTAAACCATGATATTTTTCAGGAAGTGGAGATAGGGCTTTAGTTAAATGAGTATATTTTAAAACATATACTGATAACTCACCATCGGGGTTTTGTTCTGTAGGATTTGTTCTATATACAACACCATCAATACCAATGATGTCGCCAATATCACTTGCTTTAACTAATTCATATGGTTCTTCACCTAAATCAGCCTTATTAATAACAAGTTGAATATTACCTGTTTTATCTTGAATATTGATAAAACACATTTTACCCATTCTTCTTTTAGAAACCATTCTTCCTGCTATTACTACAGGAATTTTCTTTTCTTCTAATTCTTGTTTATTGTATTTAGAATATTCATTTTTGATGTCTTGTATAAAGGCAGTTCTTTTAAAAGCATTACCAAAAGGATAGATTCCTTTTGCTTTTAAGTCTTGTGCTTTTTGTCTTCTTACTAATTGTTGATCATTAAGTTCTCTTTCCATGT
>CAVCTP010000093.1:0-4972 GCA_963605145.1 Tannerellaceae bacterium | reverse complement strand
CTAGACTTCAAAAAGAAGGTTATATTAAACACAATATGTTGAATGATCTAAAAGAGCAATATGTAATAAATGTATAGAAATTAATAAAAGTATTAATAATTAATAGTAAATAAGATATCTTGCCTTAAAATAGCAAGATATTTTTAATTTAACTTTTAGTAATTCTATGAAAATATTTTCATAAAAATGAAAAATAAGTGAAAAAAGTGTGAAAAAATATGAAAATTTTATTGAATATGAAAAAAAATAATCTTATCATGGATTACATAAATTAAAGGAGATAGATGCTTATGAAAAAATTACTTATTATTCTCATAGCAATGTTCATGCTCTTTGGCTGCGGTAGCAAGTCCGAAGATGGCGGAACAGATGGATCTGATGTTGCTAGTACAAGTGAAGTAACAATTCAAGTTCCTGCTGACATTATGTCAATGGATCCTCAACTTGCAACTGATGGCCAATCATTTACAGCTCAAAACTTATGTTTTGCTGGTCTACTTCAACTAGATGCTGATGGTAACCCAGTACCTGATATGGCTGAAAGTTATACTGTAAGTGAAGATGGTTGTGTTTACACATTTACATTAAGAGATTCTTATTGGTCAAATGGTGATAAAGTTACAGCTGATGATTATGTATATGCTTGGAAGAGACTTGTTTCTCCAGAACTAGTATCTGATTATAACTGGATACTTGAAACTGCTAATGTAGTTGGTGCTGGTTGTTACGATCCAGATTCTGGTTTAACAGTTGATGATTTAGGTGTTAAGGCACTTGATGAAAAGACTCTAGAAGTTACATTAACTCAACCTACTGGTTTCTTTACTCAAATCGTTACATTCCCTTCAACATTCCCTCTAAATCAAAAATTCTATGAGAGTGTTGGTGATCAATATGCTTTAAAACTTGAAAACATTCTATTCTGTGGTCCATATAAGATGACTTCATGGGATGCTTCATATGGTTATTCATTTGAATTAAATGATTCATATTATGACTATGAAAACTATAAAGGAAAGTATGCCGATAAGTTAAACTTCCGTATTGTATCTGATACTCAATCTGCATTATTAGATTACAATGCTAAGAATATTGATGTTGTATCATTATCTGGTGCACAAGTAAAAGCTAATGAAAACGTTGAAGGTTTCATTAAGAAACTTGGTTCATATAACTTCTACTTATTATTCAATATTAACTATTTGAAAGATGACGCAAATCAAGCAACTTCAAATATAAATGTACGTAAGGCAATTGCTTATGGTATTGATAGAGAAGATATTGCTAGCACATTAAATGATGGCTCTGTAGCTACATATGGTATTATTCCTAACAAACTAGCTGCTAACCCTGAAACTGGTAAAGACTTTAGAGAAGATGCTGGTGACCTATTATCATTTGATCAAGATTTAGCAAAGCAAGCTTATGCTGATGCATGCGCTGAACTTGGTGTTGATAAGATTTCTTTGAACTTAATGTATTCTTCAGACCAAGGTGATCCAGAAATCGTTGCTGCAACTCGTATTGCTGCTCAACTAGAAGAAATTGGTTTCGAAGTTGAATTAAATGCTCAAGTTAAGAAATCAAGATTAAATGTTTACCAACATGTTAATACAGAAGAAAATGGTGCTACTCTTCCAGAAGATGAATGGTATGCAGACTTCGAAGTTTCTCTAACTCGTTGGGGTCCAGACTATGGCGATCCACAAACTTATATGGATTTGTTCAAGAGTGAAAATATTTCTAATAACAATGGTGGTTATAAATCAGAAAAATACGATGAACTAATCGCAGAAGCTGAAGCTGCTGGTACAAGTTCAATTGATAGATGGAATGATTTCATCGAAGCAGAAAAAGTATTAATTGCTGAGGATTATGGTGTAACACCAGTATTCCAAAATGGTAGTGCTATGTTAATTAATCCACGCATGAGCGGTATTGAATTCCACTCTGCATCAGTTGATGTTTATCGTCATATTGTAGTATCTGAATAGTTTATTTCAAATCACTAGAGCGGTGGGAAACTATCGCTCTAGTTTGTTAACAGGGGAGGAAAATGCATGAAAAAGTATTTAGCAAAAAGAACTTTAGTCTCTTTAGCAACACTTTTTGTAATATTATTAGTGCTTTTTATACTTATGGACCTAATGCCTGGTTCACCATTTAATGATGAGAAATTAACAGCGCAACAGTTGGCAACTCTATATGAAAAATATGGATTAGATAAGCCATTCATAACGCGTTTTTTTATTTATGTAAAGAATATGCTTAGTGGTGATTTTGGCATATCATATACAATCAATAAAAACTTCGCTGTTAGCGAAATGTTAAAAGGAAGATTGAGTGTTTCTTTATTAGTTGGTGCTATGGCTATGGTTTTTGGTACAATCATAGGTCTAGTTTTAGGTATAGCTGCAGCGCTAAAACATAATACTTGGGTTGATAATTTGTGTTCTATTATTTCAGTAATGGGTGTTTCTATTCCTAACTATGTATGTGGTTTATTACTTTGTTACTATCTAGCATATCGTTTTGGATGGTTCCCTATTCTATATAACAAATCAATGCCAGTATATTCTCTAGTTTTACCAGCTCTAGCATTGTCAGTATCACCTACTGCCAATATTGCTCGTTTTACTAGATCTGAGATGATTGATGTTTTAAATTCTGATTATATTGCTTTAGTACAATCAAAAGGTTTAAAGGACTATAAGATTATTATTAAGCATGCTATCAGAAATACTTTAATACCAGTTATTACTGTTATGGGTCCATTACTTGCATCTTTATTAACAGGTTCAAGTGTAATAGAAAAGATATTTGGTATACCTGGAATTGGTAATTTGATGATTACCGCAATTCAATCAAATGATTATAATGTAACAATTGCTTGTTCATTTATTTATTCAATAATCTATATTGTTATCATGCTTGTTGTTGATATCTTATATGGTGTTATTGATCCTCGTATTAGAATTACGAAAGGAGCTGAATAACATGGCAGAAAAAGATTATCGTTCACATGAGTTCCATCATGATGATTTTGAATTCGCTCATGCAAGTGGTGAAAAATTAATTGATAAGTCATATAAAACAACTTCTTATATTAAAGATGTTTGGTCTAATTTTAAGAAAAATAAGGGTGCTATAGTTGGTTTTATCATTGTTGTATTATTCACAATATTAGCGATTGTTGGTCCTAATATAAATGAACATACTTATAAATCAATCACTAAAGGACATGAATATTTAACACCAAGAATTGCAGGATTAGAAAAACTTGGAATCTTTGATGGTACATATCATGGTGAGAGTATGTATACAGGTGACTTAGAAGATGTTTATTATTGGTTTGGTGCTGATGATCAAGGAAGAGATATTTGGACTCGTGTTTGGTCAGGTACTAGAGTTAGTTTAATAATTGCCTTTGCTGCAGTATTAATAGATGTACTTATTGGTATGGTCTATGGTATGATATCGGGCTTCTTTGGTGGCAAGGTCGATATGTTGATGCAAAGATTTGCGGAAATATTAAATGGTGTACCAACCTTAGTTGTAGTTACACTACTAGGATTAGTATTACCAAGAGGTGTTATTTCTATTATCTTTGCCTTAATGATTACCGGCTGGATTCCAATGGAGAGAATTGCTAGAGCCCAAGTTTTAAAGGTAAAGGAACAAGAATATGTCTTAGCTGCTAGAACTTTAGGCGCAAGTAAATTTACAATTATCTTTTCTGAAGTACTTCCTAATATCTTTGGTCAAGTAATTGTTACTTCTATGTTCTCTATTCCTAATGCTATATTCCTAGAAGCATATCTATCATTCTTGGGATTAGGTGTTCCTCAACCTCTAGCATCACTTGGTTCGCTAGTTTCTGATGGTTATAAATGTATGACTACATTCCCACATATTCTAGTTTATCCAGTTGTTGCTATGTCTGTTCTAATGTTGGCATTTAACTTATTTGCGGATGGATTAAGAGATGCTTTTGATCCAAAGATGTTGAATAAATAGGAGGCCATTATGTCAGAGAAATTTAAAAGAGATAAAAAAGATAGAATTCTATATATTAGAGATTTAAGTATTTCTTTTCAAACAGCATATGGCAAGATAAATGCTATTAGAGGTGTCAGATTAGATTTATTTAGAGGAGAAACTATTGCCATAGTTGGTGAGTCAGGTAGTGGTAAATCAGTAACTGTTAAAACAATTATGGGTATTCTTGATTCTAATGGTGTAATTGATACTGGTGAAATTATCTATAACTATAAAAATGAAAAGGGTGAAGTAGAACCAGTTGATTTAGTTAAATTAAGTCAAAAGGAAATTAGATATAGATATTGTGGTAAAAAGATTGCTATGGTATTCCAAGATCCTATGACATCTTTAGATCCTACAATGACTATTGGTAAGCAAATTATGGAGCCAATGCTTGAACATTTAAAAATAAGTAAGGCAGAAGCAAAAGAGAAAACCTTAAAGTTATTGGAAGATGTTGGTATTGAAAATCCTGATAAGAGATTTAAACAATATCCTCATGAATTATCTGGTGGTATGCGACAAAGAGTAGTAATCGCGATTGCTTTGGCGTGTGATCCAGAAATATTAATTTGTGATGAGCCAACAACAGCTTTGGATGTTACAATTCAAGCTAAAATATTGGAATTAATAAAAGATATCCAAGTTAAAAAGAATATATCTGTAATTTATATAACTCATGACTTAGGAGTTGTTGCTAAGGTTGCGGATTATGTTGCTGTTATGTATGCTGGAAGAATTGTAGAAAAGGGTTCAATCAATGAAGTATTCTATGATCCACGTCATCCATATACTTGGGGACTACTAGCTTCAATGCCAGACACTGATACTAATTCACGTAGATTATTCGCTATACCTGGTACTCCACCAAACTTAATGGAAAAGATTACCGGTGATGCTTTTGCGCCAAGAAATCCTTATGCATTAAATA